>NZ_JAFMOS010000559.1 GCF_019049755.1 Rahnella perminowiae | reverse complement strand
CAATGAAAGGTGATTAAATAAAAAATTAATAAGGACTAATGGGGATTGCCAAATTGATTTTCTCAATCCTGAATGAGTTATTCAGATCACATTACCACGCGAAATATCCCGTATTTTCTTTGTTATTCAACGCCTCATTCGCTGCAAATAAGGAACGCCAGATGAAGGTCAGTCGCGAAGAATTACACCAGCTAATTGCCCGAAAACTCACCGCCGCCGGTCTGATGCCAGAACACGCTGCTGTGGTGGCCGACGTACTCTCATATGCCGATGCCCGGGGCATTCATTCTCACGGCGCGGTTCGGGTTGAATATTACGCCGAGCGTATCGCCAAAGGCGGTACCAATACTTCCCCGGCGTTGCAGTGGGAAGAAACCGGACCATGCAGCGGCATTCTGCATGCCGACAATGGCTCCGGCCATGTCGCCGCCAATCTGGCGATGGAACACGCCATCGACATGGCAAAAACCAAGGGCGTCGCCGTAGTGGGCGTTCGCCAGATGGGGCATTGCGGAGCGCTGTCTTATTTCGTTCATCGTGCCGCCAAAGCCGGCCTGATGGCGATTTCTGTTTGTCAGTCTGATCCGATGGTGGTGCCATTTGGCTCCGCCGACATCTATTACGGCACCAATCCGATTGCCTTTGCCGCACCGGGGGAAGGGGAACAGATTATTACGTTTGACATGGCAACTACCGTACAAGCGTGGGGAAAAATCCTCGATGCCCGCGCGCGCAATGAAAAAATTCCTGACACCTGGGCGGTGGATGCCGCAGGTAATCCGACTATCGACCCTTATGCTGTTGAGGCCCTTTTGCCTATGTCCGGCCCGAAAGGCTACGGCCTGATGATGATGGTCGATGTGCTGTCCGGTATTTTGCTGGGCCTGCCCTTTGGCCGTTCCGTCAGTTCGATGTATGAAGATCTGACTGCTGGCCGTGACCTCGGTCAGTTACATATTGTGATTAATCCGGGATTCTTTACCTCTACTCAGGCGTTTCGTAAAAATATTAGCCAGATGCTGACGGAGTTAACGGCACTTCGTCCGGCGCCGGGTTTTGAGAAAGTACTTTATCCAGGCCAAAACCTGGATATGTATGAACAACAGACGAAGGCGAATGGCATTGAACTGGTCGAGGATATTTATCGCTATTTAATTTCCAATGAACTTTATACCCACACTTACGAAACGCAATCTCCTTTCGCTCATTAATTAATTATTTAAAGGTGAATATGCTATGTCGCCCTTTTATCAGCAAGTAGAAAGTCAGCTCGACTGGTTATCCATATTTGGCGCAGATCCGGCAGGCGGTATTTCCCGCCTGCTTTATTCCCCCGAATGGCTGGAAACGCAAAACCAGTTAAAACAGCGGATGACGCAGAATGGGTTTGCTACCCGTTTCGATGCCGTCGGCAATTTATTTGGCCGCATCGAAGGCAGTGATTTGAAAGACGAGGTGATCCTCTCCGGCTCGCATATAGATACGGTCGTCAACGGCGGCCATCTCGACGGGCAGTTCGGTGTGCTCGCAGCCTTTATCGCCATCCACCATCTGAAAGAAAACTTTGGCACACCGCGCCGCACGCTGGAAGTCGTGTCGCTGGCCGAAGAAGAAGGCAGCCGTTTTCCCTATGTTTTCTGGGGCAGCAAAAACATTGTCGGTCAGGCCGATCCTGCCGACGTAAGCGGCATTACTGATGCACAGGGCGTGAGATTTACCGAGGCGATGCAGCAATGCGGTTTCACGCTGTCGGGGTCTCCATTGCCCGCCCGGCACGATATCAGAGCTTTTGTCGAACTGCATATCGAACAGGGCAGCGTGCTGGAACGCAACCAGCAGCAACTTGGCGTGGTGAACGCGATTGTCGGCCAGCGCCGTTATACCGTAACCCTGACCGGCACCGCCAATCACGCCGGTACTACGCCGATGAGTTACCGCAAAGATACCCTGCAGGCGTTCAGCCAGATTTGCGTGGCTGCCACCGAAAGCGCCGAAGCGCACGGCGATCCGCTGGTAGTGACATTCGGCAAGGTGGTGCCGGTGCCTGGCACGGTCAATGTCGTGCCCGGGAAAACCGTGTTCAGCATCGATTGTCGTCATACCGATCAACAGGCGCTGCTGGCCTTCACCACCGAACTGGAAGCCACCATGCGGCGGATTTGTCTGGCGCGCAGCATCGGTATCGACATTGATTTATGGATGGATGAAGCGCCGGTGCCGATGGACAAACACCTGGTGGCACAACTCGACGCACTGTGCCGTGAGCACAAAAGCCGCTACCGAGTGATGCACAGCGGCGCCGGACATGACGCGCAGATTTTTGCCGCCTGCGTGCCCACCTGCCTGCTTTTTGTGCCCAGTATTGCGGGCATCAGCCATAACCCGGCGGAAAACACCGCCATTGCCGATCTAGCCGCTGGCGTCGAAGTGCTGGCGAAAATGCTGCATCAACTGGCTTATTAATCAATCTTAAAGGGAGTTTATAATGGGTTATATCAATCATAAGACTGGCTATATCAACGAATTATTGTCTAACCGTTCCATTATCAAACGCGGAAACTATGCGCTGATTGAACCCGACGGCTTGGTCAAAAACACCCTGCCGGGTTTTGAGCGCTGCGAAATCACGATTCTGTCGACACCGAAACTGGGCGCGACCTTTGTGGATTATCTGGTCAACATGCTGGAAGGAGGAAAGAATCCGGAGGGCTTCGGTGGCGATGCCCATATCGAAACTTTCGCCTACGTGATTGACGGCAACGTTACCATCAACGCCGAAGGGAAGAATTATCCTCTGGAAAGTGGCGGCTACCTTTACTGCCCGCCGGGCGTGAGCATGGCGCTGAAGAATACCAATGGCAGCCAGAACAGCCGGTTATTCCTGTATAAAAAACGCTATACGCCTGTCAGTGGTTTCCAGCCGCATATGGTGAGCAACAACGTACGTCAGTTGGAAAAAATCCACTATGAAGGTATGTCGGATGTGATTGTGCAGGATCTTCTGCCTGCCAGCTTGGGATTCGATATGAATATTCACATTCTGACGTTTGCACCGGGTGCCTGCCACGGTTACGTGGAAACGCATGTACAGGAACACGGTGCGCTGATCCTCAGCGGCGAAGGCATGTATAACCTGGATAATAACTGGATCCCGGTGAAGAAGGATGACTACCTCTTTATGGGCGCCTACTGCCCGCAGGCTTGTTACGCAGTGGGGCGCGATGAGCCGTTGAGCTATATCTATTCGAAAGACTGTAACCGCGACGTCGAACTTTAACGTTCCGCCAGTGGAATAAGTAAACCGCCAGCGATGGCGGTTTTTGTGTTTTCAGCAAGAAGCGTTCATTCCCAGCCAGTAAAGCCGGGCAAGATTTTGTGCGGCGTAACGCAAGTTTACCTCACCCTGTTTAAGTACCGTTTCCAAGGGGGCAAGGCGCGGAAGGATACTGAAAACGGCATCCAGCCCGTGCTGATGAACCTCTTCAACGCCTTCACCCAATATTCCGGCCAGCCCAATCACCGGCACGTTATAGCGCTGTGCCAGCCGTGCCACACCGACTGGTGCTTTACCGTTGATAGTTTGCTTATCGAGCCGGCCTTCGCCAGTGATCACCAGACTGGCCCCCTGCATGGCTTGCTCCAGCCCGATGGCGTCAATGATAATGTCGATACCGGAACGCATTTTGCCCCTCAGGAACAGTTGCGCCGCCACTCCCATTCCACCCGCTGCGCCACCGCCTGGCCACTCAAGCACATTAACCCCGAGATCCCAGGAGATTATCTCCGCCAGATGTGCCAGCGCCGCATCCAGTTGTTGAACATCTTCCGCAGATGCCCCTTTTTGCGGCCCGAATACTGCCGCAGCGCCGAGCGGACCGGTCAGGAGATTGTCCACATCGCAGGCCACTTCTATCCGGCATTGTGCTAAACGGGGATCCAGCTGGCTCAGGTCGATAGCCGCCAGTTGTGCCAGCGCCGCCCCGCCCCATGATAAATCAATACCCTGCGCATCGGTAAAACGGCCACCAAGCGCCTGGATCATGCCTATGCCGCCATCCACCGTCGCGCTGCCACCAATGCCCAGAATGATATGACGAATATCGCTGTCCAGCGCATGGCGGATTAACTCGCCGGTGCCAAAACTGGTGGCCGTGAGCGGGTCACGCTGCCCGGCGGAAACCAGCATCAGACCACTGGCGGCTGCCATTTCAATCACTGCACAGTCGCCTTTGCCGTTCACGCCGTAAAAGCCACTCATGCGATTTCCCTGCGGAGCAGTCACTTCAACATCAATACGATGCCCGCCTGTCGCGGCAATCAGCGCATCCACCGTACCTTCGCCGCCATCGGCGACCGGCAGACGGACAGCCTCGAGATCCGGAAACACGACGCGAAAGCCTTCTTCGATCGCCATTGCCGCACATTCCGCACTTAAACTTTCCTTGAATGAATCCGGCGCAATAATAATTTTCATCTTCAATCCTTCGGTAATGGGGACTCAGGGAACCCGGTCCCAGGGCAGTAAATTTTCCAGCACAATCGTCAGCATCACGCCGGTCAGCAAACCGTTACTCAGCAGCGGACGCAGCCACAGCGGCACCTGTTGCAAATATCCCGCGGGTAGTCCCATCAGGAAAATCCCGGTAAACAGCGGGATCGCGATGCGGTAAATAGTGCGGCTGCCGAGGGTGATATGCGGCAGAAATGACAGTGATGAATTGAGCAAGGGCAGATAGGACACCAGCAAAACGGCGCTGCTGATGCTTAACGGAATACGGGCAAAAAACGTCGTCAGCGGCGTAAACAGCCCGATGGCGACCACCGCCAGCGCCCCGAGCATAAACGGCGCTTTGCGGCTGTCATTGGTTTGCGTCAGCAGGCCAACTGATGAAACAAACGGCGAAAAAGGCACAATGCCCAGTAGAGCGGATCCCAACGTAAACAGACCGGAAACCACAAAACTGCGTCGATACTGCGGTTTCTGAAGCGGATAAAAAATCTCCGTGCCGCGCAGCGCGCCAAAGGTGTTTGAAATATTGAGCAGGCCGGTGAGCGCGGCCGTCAGGATGATGCCGCCGCGCAACGCATGCGGCGTCCCCAGCGGGAACCACTGCCAGTTTGTTAAGGTGCTTACGTTTATGTCATGCGGGAAAATCACAGAATACACTGCCCAGCCGAACAGCGTACCGGCCAGCAAACCGTATTTATTCCACGGTGACGGTAGCCAGACCACTATCCCGACCACCAGCGCCGCCACGGCGAGCGCCAGCAGAAACACGGGGAAATCAATGTTCACCGACCCCTGCGGTACGCCAAAGGGCAAGCCCAGCATACCCTTGATAAACAGCGAGAGAAGCTGCGCGCAGAGCAAAAACATAAATACCATCATCACCGCCGGACGAAATAATGCCGCGATACGATGGCCCAGACCGCTCACGCCAATCACTACGGTGATCACACCGGAAAGTGCAATGCCCACCACCAGACTGCCACCGATTACCTGAAGCGGCGTACCCTGCGCGGCTTCCGCCAGCGTCACGGTAAGGATCACGCCCCACCATAATCCGGTTGGCCCTTCCATAATCGCACGCTGATGGCCGAATGCCGCCTGTGCCACACACGCCAGTCCGGTGGCGATAAATGAATATTGCATCAGACACAGCGTGGTCGAATCAGACAGCTGAAAAGCAGACTGCAACGTTGGTGGGATAACCACCGTGTTGCAAAAAATGAAGAAGAACCACTGGATCCCCGGCAGGGCTTGTGCTTTAGAAAATAACGTCATGGCAATCTGGCTGACCTCAAAAAGGAAAAACCCGCCGTTTTCACAGCGGGCAATTGTAGAAATTATTGCTGGTGTTTCAGAATAAATTTACCCATGCACTTATCCTGGAAACCGTCCTTGATGTCGTAGATGGTTTCGCCGCGCAGAATGGTTTTCACCACCTGAGCATTGATGGTTCGTCCGACATACGGGCTGACTTTATGGCGATATTCTAGATCTGAGGCTTTCAGCACATAGCTGCTGTTCGGTTTGATAAACACAAAATCGGCGTCTTTACCAATGGAAATGCGGCCCTTGTGTTTCAGACCGAAAATATCCGCCGCATTGGCAGACATCAGTTTTGAGAACATCGGCAGTGACATACCGCGTTTCTGCACCGCTTCGTCAAACATCACATCGACGCAGTTTTGCAACCCGGCGATACCGCCCCACGCCTGCATGACGTTCCCGGCTTTCATGTCAGGCGGGCATGGGGAATGGTCGGAGACCAGACAGTCAAAATCACCTTTCAGCAGGTGTTCCCACATGCCGTCCTGATTTTTCTTGTCGCGTATAGGGGGTGAACATTTAGCCAGCGTGCCGATCTCTTCAAACTGCGCCGTATCAAGCACGAAGTAATGCGGGCAGGATTCACAGGTGACGCGCTGACCTTCATGACGCGCACGCAACACTTCTGCCAGACCTTCCGGGCTGGAGATATGACAGATATGTAAACGGCAGTCAGCGACTTTCGCCAGATACAATACGCGGCGGATCGCTTCCACTTCGGTAAACACCGGACGTGAGGCGACATAATCATGTGCGGACACATGCCCCGCGTCTTTGGCTTCGCGACCCAGTTCATCGCAGATCAGCGCATTTTCGGCGTGAACCGCCACCAGTTGGTCGCGTTTCGCCAGTATTTGCAGGCCTTTGAAATATTCCCAGTCATTCACGTCACGGAAATCATTACTGACGCTGCGGTCGCCACAGGTAGCGACGAAACATTTGTAGGCTACCACGCCTTCTTCATCCAGCTCGTGCAGACGGTCGAGATTGTAAGAGACCAGCCCGCCAAACTGCGCGGCATCAATGGTCAGCTTGCCTTCGGCCGCATCGAATTTCATGTGCAGCGATGCGCGATCCACCGTGGCCGGTAACTGGTTCAGCGGCATTTCGATCATGGTGGTGATGCCGCCTTTCGCCGCCGCACGGGTGCCAGTGGCATAACCTTCCCAGTGGCTGCGCCCCGGTTCAGAAATATGCGTATGCGCATCTACCATTCCCGGTGCGACCACCAAACCTTCGGCGCTGAGGATTTTTTCTGCGCCGGTCAGGTCATCGCCGATAGCAACAATTTTGCCATTCTTCACCGCTATATCCGTAATAACGGCTTCACTTTCCAGAACAACGGTGCCTTTTTTAATGATCAGATCATATGACATGGTTATATTTCCTTATGAAAGTACAGAGATAAGATTTTATTATTGGATTTATTTTCCGTTTATTTCACACCGGATTACCGGCTTACACATTTTGTGACTGTAGTGAAGGTTCCCTTTTCATAAACAGGGAATACAGAACAAAAGCCACAATCACGCCCACAAACCACGAGACGCGTGACAGAGGTTCCAGCACAGAGATAAATTTCCCGCCCAAGGAAAGTACAACGGCAATTAATGTCACCACGAATGCCACAGTATTAAATCCACGATCGTAATAATTATAATTCCCTGGTGCGGTATAGAGCGTATCCAGATCCAACTCACTGCGAACCACAATAAAGTAGTGCGCCATCATCACGCCAATGACAGGCCCTAACATCCCGCCGATAATATCGAGGAACAGATAAATACTTTCCTGATTTTCCATCAGTTTCCACGGGCAAATCACCACACTCATCAGGCTGGCAATCAATACCCCTTTTTTATAGGTCAGTTTCTTCGGTGCGATAGCGGCAATTTGGAAACCGGCGGGAATAATATTACCAGTGGCGTTGGTCGAAATGGTGGTCATCAGGATCACTAATACTGCAAACACCGAGGCAAACAGGCTGTCCCACTTCTGCACAATATCCAACACATTCCAGGTATCAATGCCGTAGTGAATGCTTGCCCCTGCCAGAATACAGACACTGGCGACGGCAAACAGAACATAAGCCATGATAAGCCCCAGTATTTGTCCCCACGCCTGTTGTTTAAAGCTGCTGGCATTTTGGGTGAAATCCGAAGCGCTTACCGCCGGTGCGGCCCAGACGGCAACCACCGCATTGATCACCACCAGGAAAAGGAACAGCGGATTACCAGATTGTTCTGCATTGGCGGGCACATAATTGAGAATATTATCCAATCCGGCCAGAGAAATAGCCCAGACCGCCATGCCGCCGAAAACGATATAAATACACGGATTGAGCACAGCGGTGAATTTATTCAGCACTCCGCCACCGCCAAAACCGATCATCACATTAATCGCCCAGAAAATCATAAAGGCGATCAACCCCGGCATGGAAATCCCCAGCAGATTAAAGTCTCCGCCGAGTGTTAGGAATTCCGGCCAGATTTTGCCGATCAGGATCAGGAAAGCCAGTGAGCCAGCGTAACATTGCAGGCCAAACCACATAATGGCAGCAATACAGCCTCTGAGAATGCCGGGGAATAATGCCCCGCGAATACCGTAGGAGCCACGCAGGATCATCGCAAAAGGCACGCCATATTTCGAACCTGCAGCCCCGTTGAATACCATCACCGCAGCAATAAACAGCGCGCTGATAATAATTGCCATCATTACGCTGAACGTGGATAACCCGAGAATAAGAAATCCGCCAACCGCAATATAATTTGGCACATTGTGTACCGACCCCATCCACAGAGTGAAGTAATTAAAACTTTTCCAGTTTCTCTTTTCTTTTAATTTAGGCAGGAGATCGTTGCTGTATCCTCTTTCGCGGTAACGTTCTATCTGAGTGCATTCTGATTCATTCATCCTTAATTCCTCATAATACGTTAGGGGCATACTTATGGATTAAAAAAGGCTGACATTTATGCCAGCCTTGCTTAATTAAGCGATTTTGTGATTCGACATCATTTCCAGCGACTGAATTAATGACGAGTGATCTAACTGCGAACCGCCATTTGCTGCACAGACATTAAATAACTCCTGACAAGTCGCCGTATTGGGCAGGCTGATCGACAAGGCTTTCGCACTTTGCAGCGCAAGATTGAGGTCTTTCTGGTGCAAGGCAACTTTAAAGCCCGGCGCGAAAGTGCGTTTGATCATGCGCTCTCCGTGAACTTCCAGGATGCGCGAGGAGGCAAAGCCTCCCATCAGTGCCTGACGAACACGCGCAGGATCGGCTCCGGCGCGGGAAGCAAACAGCAACGCTTCTGACACGGCTTCAATATTCAGCGCCACAATGATCTGGTTCGCCACTTTACAGGTCTGACCGTCACCACATTCCCCGACCCGCGTGATGTTTTTACCCATCAGTTCAAACAGCGGTAGAATGTCATTGAATACGGCTTCTTCGCCGCCAACCATAATGGTCAGCGTGCCCTGCTGTGCGCCGATTTCGCCACCTGAGACAGGCGCATCAAGATAGTGACCGCCCAGTTGCTGTACGCGCTGAGCAAACATCTTGGTTTCAATCGGTGATATAGAACTCATATCAACAATGGTTTTGCCTTTCAGCGACACGCTGGCGCAGCCGTTTTCACCAAACAACACCGCCGCCACGTCCGCCGTATCCGGTACCATGATGATGATGACGTCGGCGTGAACGGTGACGTCTGCAGGAGTCGCACAGGCTTTCGCACCGGCGTCTGTCAGTGAATCAGGCACGTTGCCGAGCGTGGAAAAATGCAGGCTGTGTCCGGCATCCACCAGATGTTGCGCCATCGGCGCGCCCATAATGCCTAAGCCAATAAATCCAATTTTCATGCTAATTCCCTTTCAATGTGACTGAAATTTGGCGTACAGAAATCCCTCACCACGAAGGTGAATAATGTCTGTATTTCACGTTTTATAACGATTAGCGGTAGGCGTTCAGCCAGCCTAACCCTTCTTCCGTGCGCGCCTGTGGCTTATATTCACAACCGACCCAGCCATCATATTTCGAGTTTTTAATCAGGTTGAAAATAAAGTCGTAATTAATTTCGCCGGTGCCCGGTTCACTACGGTTCGGATTATCTGCCACCTGCAAATGACCGATTTTGGCGGCATGATGAGTCATGGTATTAGCCAGTTCACCTTCCATCCGCTGCATATGGTATATATCGTACTGGATGAACAGGTTGTCGCAGCCGACCTGATCAATCAGATCCAGCGCCTGTTGCGTGCCGGTCAGATAGAATCCCGGCATATCAAAGTGATTGATGGGTTCAATCAGCAGCATCAGCCCCTCTTTCGCCAGCGCCTTTGCGGCATAGCGCAGATTTTCCACGACTAACGGTGTCACGCTTGCGGCATCCGAACCCATCGGAATTTTGCCAATCAGACAATTAATTTTGTGGTTACCGAGCGCCCTGGCGTAAGCAATGGCCTGCGTCACGCCTTCGCGAAACTCGGTTTCACGCCCGGCCAGGCAGGCAATACCGCGCTCGCCCACCGCCCAGTCACCCGCAGGCAAATTATGCAGCGTATGTTGCAGATGGTTTTCCAACAGCAATGCCTTCAGGGTGTCAGCCGGATAGTCATAAGGGAACATAAACTCCACCGCCGTAAAACCGCCATCAGCCGCCGCTTTAAAGCGCTGAAGGAAATCAACTTCCAGAAACAGCATGGATAAATTCGCAGAGAACTTGAGCATTTCAGCCTCCTGGCTTATTCATATTTCATGAAACTGACGTGCGTCGGTGCGTCATCCGCATTATCAGCAATCGGCTCAAACTCATTCACACTGTCGATTTCGCCGCCCATAGAAATATTGGTCACCCGCTCCAGCATGATTTCCACCACCACCGGCACCTGATGTTTTTTCATCAGATGTTTGGCTTCAGCAAATGCTGGCGCAATATCTTCCGGTTTGAAAACACGAATCGCTTTACACCCCAGCCCTTCCACCACTTTAACGTGATCAACCCCGTAACCTTTCACGTCTTCAGAATTGATATTTTCGAACGCCAGCTGGACGCAGTAATCCATATCAAAGGCACGCTGCGACTGACGGATCAAGCCGAGGTAGGCGTTGTTCACCAGCACGTGAATATAAGGAATCTTGAATTGCGCACCGACGGCCAGTTCTTCGATCATGAACTGGAAATCGTAATCGCCGGAAACCCCCACCACCTGACGCTCCGGCGCAGCGATGCAAACGCCGAGTGCCGCAGGAATGGTCCAACCCAGCGGCCCGGCTTGGCCACAGTTGATCCAGTGGCGTGGCTCAAACACGTGTAGCATCTGCGCCGCCGCGATCTGCGACAGTCCAATGGTAGTCACGTAATTCACATTGCGGCCAAAGGCTTTGCTCATCTCTTCATAGACGCGCTGCGGTTTAACCGGCACATCGCTGAAATGCGTTTTGCGCAGCATCGTGCGTTTACGTTCTTCGCACTCCTTGACCCAGTTTTCACGACACGGCAGTGTGCCCGCTTTTTTCTGTTCTTCTGCCACTTCAATCAGCAGTTTCAGGGCTTCTCCGGCATCGGACACAATGCCTAAATCCGGGCAAAGCACGCGTCCTATTTGCGTGGGTTCGATATCGACATGGATGATTTTTCGGCCAGCGGTGTATTTCTCGACCGAGCCGGTATGGCGATTGGCAAAACGATTACCGATACCCAACACCAGATCCGAGGCCAGCAGTGAGGCGTTACCGTAGCGGTGCGCGGTCTGCAATCCAACCATGCCGGCCATCAGACGATGATCGTCCGGGATCACGCCCCAGCCCATCAGGGTGGGGATCACCGGCACTTGCGTCAGTTCAGCAAAACGCTGCAACAACGCTGCAGCATCCGCGTTGATCACGCCCCCCCCGGCCACAATCAGCGGGCGTTTGCTGGTGTTAAGCATTTCCATTGCTTTAACAGCCTGAGCCACAGTTGCGGCTGGCTTGTAAGCAGGCAGCGATTGATAAGTTTCAGGATCGAATTCAATTTCAGCGGTCTGCACGTCATACGGCAAATCGACCAGCACCGGGCCTGGACGCCCGGAGCGCATCAGGTGGAAAGCCTGTTGCAGAACGCGTGGCACCAGCGCAGGCTCCAGCACAGTCACGGCCATTTTGCTCACCGGCCCGGCAATCGCCTGAATATCCACCGCCTGAAAGTCTTCTTTATGAAGACGGGCGCGGGGTGCCTGACCGGTAATGCACAGGATGGGAATGGAATCCGCGGACGCAGAATACAGGGCGGTGATCATGTCAGTGCCCGCCGGGCCAGATGTCCCCAGACAAACGCCGATATTACCGGCTTTCGCTCGGGTGTAGCCCTCTGCCATATGCGAAGCGCCTTCCACATGACGCGCTAACACATGGCGGATTTTTCCATGTAGCCGCATGGCGTTATAAAATGGGTTAATGGCCGCGCCGGGTACGCCAAACGCGGTGGTAATCCCTTCTTTTTCCAACACATACATTGCTGCCTGTGCAGCTGTCATACGAGCCATAGTCAATCCTCAGGTAATTCCGCTTTACGCACAAATAACGGAAAAAGTTTCCAAGTTTAATTTCATTGAAAAAAATCCCGCTCATGCCAGAGCGGGGATCGCAGGAAGAGCCGGTTAGTGGCGCTGGCCGAGAGCCAGACTGATGTCACGCGCGGTATCCCGCACCAGTTCTCCTAAATCGGTAAAACGCTCCGTCGTTAAGCGGGAGCTGGGGCCGGAGATCGAAATCGCCGCCACTACATTGTTATTGCTGTCAAAAATTGCCGAGGCCAGACAGTTCAGCCCGGTCACATGCTCCTCGCTGTCCTGCGCGAAACCTTGCCGACGCGCCTGTTGCAGATCCTTTTGCAACGCATTCAGATTATTTAATGTGTGCGTCGTAAAGTTCTTCAACCCTGCCTGCATCAGCAGGCTCATCAGCGCGTCGTCGTCCAGTGAATACAGCAACGCTTTCCCCGCGCCGGACGCATGCAAGGGTAAGCGACTGCCGAGCGGCGCGCACATCCGCACCATCGACTGACATTCCCGCTGGCCAATCAGTACCGCTTCGAAACCGTTACGGATCGCCAGATTGGCCGTTTCGCCCGACAATAGCATCAGACGCTGCATATAAGGCGCAGCCACTGACAACACGTCACGGTTGTGGATATAAGAAGACCCGACCGTAAACGCCTGCAAGCCGATGTGCCACCAGCTCAGTTGCACGTCCTGATAAACAAAATCGGCCTCTTCCAACACTTTCAGTAGTCGAAAAGTGGTGGAAAGGGGCAGCGACAAATTCTCTGCAATGTTGCTGACAGAAGAACTGCCGCCGGACTGCGCCAGATAATTCAACACCGCAATGCCGCGTTCTAAGGCCTGTGCGCCTTTTTGCGAACCAGAACCAGGCTGGCTAGGACGCCCCCGTTTTTTTACTTCGGCCATCTCACATTTCTCCAGCATCAGGCGGAGATCCGCCCGCGTTTCGCTTGTTTTCAGATGCTTGTATCTTATGCAAGATGCTTTATAGCGTCACGACTTTAATCCCGCCGCAACCGGCAGAATGAGATGATATTCATGGGCTAATTTACTGATATCGCAATTATCCGCACCGCCACGATCGACGGTAAGAAAATTTGTCACCGTCTCAAACGCAAACAGCGGATGGTGCCAGACATTGCGGTGATAATTGACACCTTGCAGGCCATTAGTGATAAACGCCTTCAGCGTGGACATATCCGGTTTATCACCGCCGCTGGCGACAATCACAATAAAGCGCTCGCCCTGCATCGGCACAAATGCCTGCGAACCGAGCGGGTGCTTTTCCAGTTGCGTCACCACAATGGGCAACATCGCAGGCTGGGCGCGATTGATGCTCAGCAGCATGCGTTCCTGCTCGAGAATTTCTACCTTTGTGAGATCGTGATACCGCTCAACCTTGCCGTCATTGATATGAAAAAAATCGCGACCCGTTGTTTCAATCACATCGCCGTAAGCCGCAAAGGCAGCCTGGGTCAGCGGGTAAACCGGAAGTTCCATGGCATTCATCCCTGCATTTGAAATAAAACCCGGTGTGATAAGTCCGCCACATTGGCTGATTTACCTTCAATGCGATTACTGTAGAAACTTTTTCCAACTTGCTCAATCAAAAAATGGAAAAATATTCCATAAAATTGACAAAGCCCACAATTCTCATGAGGCTTAATATATAAAATCTTTTTTATTCAGTTGATTAACCTTAAAGCGGGTAAAGCATGCTCGATGAAGAGTCGATTAAAACGTTTATGCACGTCGCTCAGACAGGCAGTTTTTCCCGGGCGGCAGAACTGCTGCATAAAACCCCGGCGACCATAAGTTACCGGATAAAAATGCTGGAGGACCACGCAGGAACATTACTGCTCAACCGCACAACACGCACAGTGTCGCTGACGCCGGCCGGACAGCATCTGCTGGAAAGATGCCGCCAGTGGCTGAGCTGGCTGGAAGGCGTCCCGGCAGAATTGCAGCAGATTAACGACGGCATTGAGCGCCAGTTAAATGTGGTGGTCAACAACCTGATGTACCAGCCGGAAACCCTAGCAGCTTTACTGAGCTGGCTGACCCGGCGCTACCCGTTTACCCAATTTACCTTCACGCGGAAGATTTATATGGGGGTCTGGGATACGTTGCTGTACGAAGATTTTCAGCTGGCGATTGGTGTGACCGGTACAGAATCCCTTTCTAATGCGGTGAATTTGCTGCCGCTGGGTCAAGTGAACTGGGTTTTTGTTCATGCGCCCTTTCATCCGTTGCAGCACGTAACAGGTGTACTGGAAGAAGCAATTTTGCGTCAGTACATTGCGATCAACCTGGAAGATACCTCACGCCACCTGAACAAGAGAGTGGCATGGTTGCTGACCGGGCAACGGCAGATTATCGTGGCAGATGTGGCAACAAAACTGGCCTGCCACCTGAAGGGAATGGGTATCGGTTTTCTGCCGCGCCCGCTGTGCCAGCCGTATCTCGACAACGGAGAACTTATCGCCCGGCAAATTCGCTATCCGCGCGCCCCTTCCCCGCTCAGTCTGGCGTGGAAAAAGAAGTACACAGGCAAGGCGCTGCATGACATTGTTTCTCTGTTCCACCAGCGTGACCCGCTGATCCAACCTCTGCTGGCGGATGTAGAATAATTGTGTGGCCCTCTTTGGCTTTGCGAATAATTATGGTAACAATGGGATTAAATATGCGCTTTGTTTCCGCCCGCCCTGAATGACCCCAGGAGCAATATGGCGTGACGTTTATGGAGTAAGCCCGACTATGTCAGCCAAACATCCTGTTATTGCCGTTACCGGTTCGAGCGGTGCAGGCACCACGACCACCAGCGTGGCGTTTCGTAAAATATTTCAACAGCTTGGCTTACGTGCTGCGGAGCTGGAAGGCGACAGTTTTCACCATTTCACCCGTCCTGAAATGGATGCCGCGATCCGTAAGGCACGCGATCTCGGGCGCCACATCAGTTATTTCGGGCCGGAAGCCAATGACTTTGGTTTGCTGGAAAAAAGCTTTATCGAATATGGCAAAACCGGCACCGGCCGTTCACGTAAGTATTTGCATACTTATGACGAAGCGGTTCCCTATAATCAGGTGCCGGGCACGTTTACGCCATGGCAGGCGTTGCCGGAACCAACGGATATCTTATTCTATGAAGGCCTGCACGGCGGTGTAGTGACAGACAAAATTGATGTCGCCGCCCAGGTCGATTTGCTGGTCGGCGTTGTGCCTATCGTTAACCTGGAGTGGATCCAGAAACTGGTGCGCGATACCGGGGAGCGTGGCCATTCACGTGAAGCAGTGATGGATTCCGTCGTGCGTTCGATGGATGATTATATCAGCTACATTACGCCGCAGTTTTCCCGCACCCACATCAACTTCCAGCGTGTGCCGACTATCGACACCTCAAACCCGTTCGCAGCAAAAGCCATTCCGTCACTGGATGAAAGCTTTGTGGTGATCCATTTCCAGGGACTGGACGACATCGATTTCCCCTATCTGCTGGCAATGTTGCAGGGGTCATTTATCTCGCACATCAAAACGCTGGTGGTACCAGGTGGGAAAATGGGGCTGGCGATGGAGCTGATCATGGCGCCACTGGTGCAGCGCCTGATGGAAGGTAAGAAAATCGAGTAAACTTTATTCCGCAGCAATCACTTCAAAGCTGTGGGTGATGGTGGCCGCTTTACCCAACATCAGAGACACTGAACAGTATTTTTCGGCAGACAGGCTGACCGCACGTTCAACAATCTTATCGGTCAGATCCTTACCGGTGACGATAAAATGCAGATTGATATGCGTGAACAGACGCGGCGCTTCTTCGCGGCGTTGTGAAGTCAGCTTCACTTCACAATCACGCACGTCATTACGGCCTTTCTGTAAAATAGATACCACGTCAATTGCACTGCAGCCGCCTGCGGACATCAGTAACATTTCCATCGGGCTTGGGGCTTTATCGCCCGCGTTACCATCCATTGAAATCTGATGACCCGACGCTGACTCACCTAAAAAGGTCAGCCCTTCAACCCATTTGACACGTGCGTGCATGAACTATTCTCCCGGTGAATAAACTTTTAGAAATCTGCTCTCAGAGTACCCTTTAGACCAAAATCTGGCAACGTAACCCGATCGCCATCATGCTGAAGCGAGACAACAGAAGACAGCATCTCAAACCTGTGCTACAAACAAAGCCGAAACATACTTTCCAGTAAATTGCGGTGACGGTTTTTGCGGTTTAAGAACAGAACCCACGGTGTTAACAGCAATAAACAGGCTGTTGCACTCCGACATCCGCTTGCAGCATTTCTGGGGAGTTATATGCTGAAAGGGCGCTTTGGATTTGAAGTGCCATACAGGGAACTCTGAGCCCTGTGATTTTGGGCAGCGATAACAACAGAGGATAATAGCTAATGGTTCTCGGCAAGCCACAAACAGACCCGACTCTTGAATGGTTCCTGTCTCACTGTCATATACATAAGTATCCTTCTAAAAGTACGCTGATTCACCAGGGTGAAAAAGCCGAAACGCTTTACTACATAGTGAAAGGGTCAGTTGCTGTCCTGATTAAAGATGAAGAAGGCAAGGAAATGATACTGTCCTACCTTAACCAAGGTGACTTCATCGGTGAGCTGGGACTCTTCGAAGAAGGTCAGGAACGTAGTGCCTGGGTACGTGCTAAAACTGCCTGTGAAGTGGCTGAAATTTCGTATAAAAAGTTCCGCCAGCTGATTCAGGTTAACCCGGATATTCTGATGCGTCTCTCCGCGCAGATGGCCAACCGTCTGCAAGTGACGTCAGAGAAAGTCGGCAACCTTGCCTTCCTCGACGTAACCGGTCGTATCGCTCAAACGTTGCTCAACCTGGCTAAACAGCCTGATGCAATGACCCATCCGGACGGGATGCAAATCAAGATTACCCGTCAGGAAATTGGCCAAATCGTCGGTTGTTCACGTGAAACAGTCGGACGAATCCTCAAAATGCTGGAAGATCAGAGCCTGATCTCCGCACACGGGAAAACGATTGTCGTTTACGGCACACGTTAATCCCTCGAAAATTGGCGCGGCAGAATACTGTCGCGCCTTTTTTATGGGCTAAGCTTTACCCATGACGTTATGGCGAAAACTGTTTTACCATCCTGAAGTGAATTACGCGCTGCGCCAGACGCTGGTGTTGTGCCTGCCTGTTGGCATTTGCTGGCTGTTTGGCAACTTGCAAATGGGTCTGCTGTTTTCCCTCTGCCCGGCCTGCTGTAACATCGCCGGTCTGGATACCCCGCACAAACGCTTTTTCAAACGTCTGATCGTCGGCGGTTCACTGTTTGCCGTGAGCAGCATTCTGCTGCAACTGATGCTGGAAAACTGGCACGTTCCGCTGCCGCTGATCATGCTATCGCTGGCGTTATTGCTCGGCGTTACCGGTGAAATCAGCCCGTTACATGCGCGCCTGTTACCCGGCGCGCTGGTAGCCACTATTTTCACACTGAGTATGGTCGGCGTGCGCCCGATGTGGCAGGCACCGGTGCTGTTCGCAGCAGGCACAGCCTGGTACGGGGTGTTTAACTGGGTGTGGTTTCGTATTTCGCAAGAACAGCCTATGCGCGAAACGCTCAGCCAGCTTTATCTGCAACTCGCGGATTATTTCGAGGCCAAGTACAGTCTGCTGACGCAACATACCGATCCCGAGACGGCGTTGCCGCCATTACTTACCCGTCAGCAGCAGGTTATCGATCTGATTGCCCTGCTTTATCAGCAATTACACATGCTGCCACAACACGGACATCATCATCACCATAAGCGACTGTTTCAGCTTTTTCAGGTTGCTCTCGATTTGCAGGAGCACATTACCGTCAGCCTGCATCAGCCGGAGGAAGTACAGAAACTGGTTGAGGAAAGCCATGCAGAAGCGGTAATCCGCCGCAATGCGCAGGTGATTTCCACCCGTCTTCGGGTGATTGCCGGCGATATTCTTTATCACCGTTTATCTGAGCGCTTTACCATGGCCAATGAGCTGGCTGCGCTGGAGAAAATCGCCGCGCGTAATCCGGACAATCCGGTTGGCCAGTTTTGTTATTACCATTTCAGCCGCATTGCGCGCCTGCTGCGGACCCAGCGCCCGTTATACCGGCGCGATCTGATGAGCACCCAGCCACGTCTGCCCTTCTGGACTGCGCTAAAAAGCTATCTTTCTTTCAAATCCGTGGCCCTGCGTAATGCCGCGCGTCTGGGCATTATTTTGGCGATTGGCAGCAGCCTGGGGCTGTTCTTCAATTTGCCCAAACCGTACTGGATTTTGCTGACTATCATGCTGGTCAGCCAGAACGGCTATAACGCCACGCGGGTCAGGATCCAGCACCGTGCGCTCGGTACGCTGGCCGGTTTGCTGATTGCTTCAGGATTGTTAAAACTGGCGCTACCGGAAAGCACCACGCTGCTGTGCATGCTGCTGATCACCTTGTTGTCCTATACGGTTTTACGCAAAAATTACGGGCTGGCGATGGTCGGCATGACGGTGACGGCAGTGTATACCCTGCAACTACTGGCGATGAACGGTGTGCATTTTCTGATACCACGACTGGTCGATACGCTGCTCGGCTGTGCGCTGGCCTTCGGTGGCACCCTCTGGCTATGGCCGCAATGGCAAAGCGGTTTGCTGCGCCAGAACGCGCATCAGGCGCTGGAAACGTATCAGGACGCTATCCGTCTGCTGCTTGAGGAAAACCCCGACACCGCAAAACTGGCGTATACCCGTATGCGGGTCAATCAGGCGCACAATAAGCTGTTCACTTCTTTAAACCAGGCGATGCAGGAGCCCGGCTTTAACTCGCATTATCTGGCAGACATGCGGTTATGGGTGACACACAGCCAGTTTGTGGTCGAACATATCAACGCGATGACAATCCTCGCACGCGAACATTATATGTTGCCGGAAAAACTGGCGACGGAATATTTGCAGACCTGCGAAATCGCACTGCAAAGCTGCCAGCAACGACTGCTCTATGACGGGCCGGGCAGCGAGAATAATCTGTTTAATGCGCCGGAACTTCATCCGGATATGCCGCTGACCGAAATGGAGAAACTTTCGGCTTTTCAATTGCCGTGATCGCTTAACTCACCGCGCCGAAACCGACCAAAGAGGGCTCGTCATAGCCCTCT
>NZ_JAFMOS010000560.1 GCF_019049755.1 Rahnella perminowiae | reverse complement strand
GGTTTATCGCCATGAGATGTTGAAGATCACAAAGTGAGATATATTTCATTTCAACAGATGACATAAAAAGAGCCCGAGGTAAGCGAACAATTTTAACTATCGCAATGGCCAGGATATCCCGTCAAAAGAGCAGAGACTGATCCTGTCGATTTTCGTTTAAACAGATTCAAATCTTACCTGTTATGACTCCTGCATCTTAACGACCACTTTCCCCTTCGCGTGTCCCTGCCCCAGATAGGCAAGAGCTTCCTTTGTTTGTGCAAAAGGGAATACCTTGTCGATCACGGGCCTGATTTGTTCAGCCTCTATGAGTTTACCGATTTGAGTAAGCTGATCGCCATCAGGACGGACAAAGAGAAATGAATAGGTCAGCCCTCGTTTTTTCGCAAGACGCATCATCTTGCGGCTCATCAGCCCGAAGACAAAACGCAGAAAGAAATTTAATCCCCGGGTCCGCGCGAACGCAGCATCTAACGGGCCGGTGAGAGAAACAATCTTTCCACCCGGCCTGAGAATTTGGGTAGATTTTTCAATTGAATCGCCTCTGACAGTGCCGAGAACCATATCGTAGCCACTCAGCACATTTTCGAATTTTTGCTTTTTATAATCAACCACTTCGTCTGCGCCAAGCTGACGCACCCATTCGACATTGCCCGTACTGGTTGTTGTCCCCACCTTTGCCCCAAGATGCTTCGCCAGCTGGATGGCAAAACTGCCAATTCCCCCTGAACCTGCCGGAATAAAAACCTTCTGGCCCGGATGCAGCCCGGCTCGCTCTGTCAGTGCCTGCCAGGATGTGAGGCTCACCATCGGGAGCGAAGCTGCCTGCACAAAATCCAGACTGGCGGGTTTCATGGCCGCCGCGCTTTCAGGCACCAAAGCAAATTCGGCAAGGGAACCCGTTCCCCTGTCAAAAATGCTGGCGAAGATTTCGTCGCCTGGCGAGAAACGCGTCACACGACTCCCCACGGCAATGACCACTCCGGACAAGTCGCTGCCCAATGTGGCGGGGAGCTTAAAATGCAAAACCGGCTTAAATATTCCGGTTGGGATAATGTTATCAATCGGGTTCAGACCCACCGCATAAACTTTAACCAGGATTTCATCAGCATCAGGGGCAGGATAATCTACGTTATCAAATCCCCGCTCTGGGGATTTACCATAGCGTTTAAACGTAAACGCTTTCATCGTCTTAGTTTTCATTTGTTGTTTGCCCTGTCGCGTTTGCCAATGAAATTTCCTTAGCGGCCCTGTTGCCGCGCAAAAAATCCCCGGTAATAACCCATCGTAAAAACGTCTTTTTTATGCTTTCGCATCAAGCTGAAGACTTTTGCGCACCACCTTATCCAGGAATGAAGCAGGGGCGAATCTGAGAATAAAATTCAACTGACCGGCCAGCTTGCCTGCCGTGTAACGCATCTTCGGGCGTAACGTCTGAGCCGCTTTAACCACCACGTCAGCCACGACCTCCGGACTTTCCGCCTCAGCCATCGCCTTGCTCACCACTTTCGCCAGCTTAGCCCGGATCTGGTCATACTCTTCCAGCCTGGCATCCGGCTCGATATTATTGGCTTCAAACTGTGTTTTTATGTAGGCAGGTTCAATGACAGAAACTCTGATGCCCTGTGTGCGCAGTTCGTGATCCAGTGCACCCGAATACCCTTCAACCGCATGCTTACTGGCAGCATAAAGTGCCACATAAGGTAACGGAACGATCCCGAGTATCGAACCGATGTTAATGATGCGCCCGCTGCCCTGACGGCGCATATAAGGGATCACTGCCCGGCTCAACCTGACGATGCCCAAGAAGTTGGTGTCGAAAATGTGTTTGGCCTGCTCGACAGAACTTTCTTCCGCCGCCGCCGGCGCGACCCCGAAACCCGCATTGTTCACCAGAACATCGATCCGCCCCTCCAGGCGCAGCAACTCATCAATGGCGGCCCCGACAGAAGCGTCGTCTGTCACATCCAGCGTCAGTAACGGAAACGGAGGCTTTCCCGCCTGGGGACCACGCCGGCTCGTGCCATATACCCTATACCCCGCCGCTAAAAGTTTAAGAGCAGATGCTTCGCCGATACCTGAAGACGCGCCGGTAACCAGTGCTACACGTTTTTTTGTCATACTGAATAAGGCCTTCATGATGAGTTTGTGGTTTCTCATCGCTGATGAGAGGACAGGCTGTAAGAGATGTATGTCGGATTTACCGCTGTGCAGAACCGTCGGAAGACCGTTCTGCACAGTTCACCTCATTGACTAAAGTGCTTTATATCGTTCAGCGACTTCATCTTGTTTAATGTCTGAGAGCAGAGCCTGACGCGAAGCATCGAGGGTGTCCCAGCGGGCTGCATTATGTAAAGGCGGGATGGTGACCTGTTCACGGCGATCAAAGCCCACCAGTGCGGCATCCACTAACTCGCCCACTTCCATGAATTTTGCCGCGTTACTGATGTCGATACCCGCACGGTCCCAGATTTCCGTGTAAGTGCCGGCAGGGAGTACCGCCTGGACATAAATGCCCTTAGATGACAGCTCGACATTCAGTCCCTGAGACAGGAAAAGAACAAAGGCTTTAGTTGCACCGTAAACCGTCATGGCAAATTCCGGGGCCAGGCCTACGACAGAACTGATGTTGACGATCGATCCTTCCCCCGCTTGCACAAAGCGTGGTGCCACGGCGCTGGCCAGTCTGGTCAGGGCGGTGACGTTAAGCGCGATAAGGCTTTCTATCGAATCAGGCGTCTGCCCGGTAAAACTGCCGGACTGCGCGATACCCGCGTTATTGATAAGGATGCCAATCCGTGAGTCTTCACGCAGACGGGCTTCGACCGCGGCTAAATCACGCGTTTGCGTGAGGTCGGCAGGCAGAACGTCGACAGAAATGCCATTTTCCTGTCGCAGACGCGCGGCCAGTGTTTCTAACTTCGCGTTGTCGCGCGCGACCAGAACCAGGTCGTGGCCCCGGCGGGCAAACCGTTCCGCGTAAACAGCACCAATACCCGTGGATGCGCCTGTGATGAGAACTGAAGCTTTAGTCATAAGTTGATCTTCTTTATTAAGGTGTAAACAGAATCCGCCATGTGCGATGTAGGTAGGGCTTTACTTGCTGGTCTCCGTCAGCGACGGGTAATCGGTATATCCCGCTGCGCCACCGCCATAAAGCGTTTCAGGATTGAGTGAGGCCAGAGGCGCGCCCGTCTTCAGCCTTTCGACCAGATCCGGGTTGGAGATGAACGGACGACCGAACGCGAACAGATCGGCTTTACCTTGCGCAAGCTGAGCGGACGCCAGTTCCAGGTCATAGCCATTGTTGCCGATGTAGGTGTTTTTAAAACGCCGGCGCAGGGAGTCGTAATCGAACGGTGATACATCACGCGGGCCGCCCGTCGCGCCTTCAACCACATGGAGGTATACGATGTCTAATGCATCAAGTTGTTCAGCGAGGTAATCATATTGTGGCTGCGGATCACTGCATGAAATCGCATTAGCAGGTGAAACCGGTGAAATACGTACGCCTGTACGTTCTGCACCGATCTCATCTTTTACGGCCGCCGTGACTTCCAGCAACAGGCGCGCACGATTTTCCACGGAGCCGCCGTATTCATCAGTACGCTGGTTTGCGCCGTCTTTAAGGAACTGTTCCAGCAGATAACCATTGGCACCGTGGATCTCTACGCCGTCAAATCCGGCCGCAATGGCATTGGCCGATGCCTTCCTGAAATCATCGATAATCCCCGGTATTTCCTGCAATTCAAGCGCACGCGGCTCTGAGACGTCAGTAAAACTATTGTTCACAAAAGTCTTCGTTCCGGCACGGATAGCGGACGGTGCGACCGGCGCAGCGCCACCAGGCTGCAAATCAACATGCGAAATTCGTCCTACATGCCAAAGCTGTACAAATATGCGCCCGCCTTTGGCATGCACGGCGTCAGTCACTTTGCGCCAGCCATCGATCTGAGCTTGTGTGTAGATCCCCGGCGTATCCTGATAACCCTGCGCCTGTGCGGAGATCTGCGTCGCTTCGGTAATCAGCAACCCTGCTGTGGCACGCTGGGCGTAGTAGGTCGCCGCCAGTTCGCCCGGTACCAGACCCGCTGCGGCCCGGTTACGTGTCAGCGGTGCCATCACGATGCGGTTGGCCAGTGTGATTGCGCCAAGATCATAGGGCTGAAATAAGCGTTGATTTGTCATGTTTATTTACCTGCTAAGGGGTGGGTCAACGTGTCAGCATAATGATGATGATCATAATCTATAAAGTCAACCGGTTTGATTATGACCATCATCAATGTATACTTAACCCCTATTTTTGAGAGGGCAGGAAAGCATGAAAGTGTCAAAAGATCAGGTTCGGGAAAACCGGATGCGCATTGTTGAAACGGCCTCAGAACTTTTTCGTGAACGCGGTTACGATGGCGTGGGCGTTGCGGAACTGATGTCTGCTGCAGGCTTAACCCACGGCGGGTTTTACAAGCACTTTGGTTCCAAGGCTGATCTGATGGCGGAGGCAATGAGCTGCGGTTTTACGCGTTCTGCAGAAAGCACGGCAGGTGTGGACCGGGAAAAATTTATTGAATACTACCTCTCCCGGCAACATCGCGATGATATGGGAAAAGGGTGTGTGATGTCGGCACTGGGCACCGATACAGCCCGTCAGTCTGCGTCAATCAAGGCGACATTTGCCGCCGGAATTGAACGCCAGCTGGCAATTTTAGGAACTGAAAATGGCACGCGCGCTGACCTGATAGATACCATCGCCCATCTTGTCGGTGCCCTGGTGTTGTCCCGTGCCTGCCCGGATAATTCCGCTCTGGCTGATGAAATTCTGGATGTCTGCCGCACTCAACTGCTCAGTCAGGACGCGCGTAAAGATTGAAAGTAGAAGATCCGGAAATACGGCCCGGCGGGGCCGACGATGCGCAGGCGAAGGCACGCGTCTCGGCCTTCACCGGCAGGTCCGCAACATATCCGATGGGACCGGACCCGATCCCATATAAAGCAAATGATTTGTTTAACTGACGGTGCTGTTGGGACGGTCGTCCCTGCTCATCCGGTCCGGTTAACGCTAACGTTTCGCGATTCCGTTCGGACATCGCATCAATTTCTGTCCCTGTCCGCGTCAAATCAGACCGCGTCGCCCTGGCGCGGCCGCACCGCTTTGCCCAGCAGTTTACGCTGCGCGGCCTCAAGTGCCAGCTGAGCAGCACCTTCCGCCGTCGCCAGATGACCAAACTGCGAGGCGGCGACGGTGGTATAGGGGGATATGGCGGCAA
The DNA here is from genome assembly GCF_019049755.1 of Rahnella perminowiae. Lineage (GTDB taxonomy): Bacteria > Pseudomonadota > Gammaproteobacteria > Enterobacterales > Enterobacteriaceae > Rahnella > Rahnella perminowiae. Next base: position 14,275 of record NZ_JAFMOS010000560.1, on the reverse strand, counting down.
CTGTCCGCCGCGCCGCCGCGACAATCAGCCGGTTCGAGCCGACGCTGCCGCCGAGAATGATCATGGCCGGATCCAGTATCGCCACCAAACCTAACGCCAGAAAACCGATCTGCTCGCCGTAGTGTTGCGCCGCCTGCTGGGCGACAGGTTCGCCGCGCGCCGCGCGCTCCAGCAGCGCCTCAAGCGAGCGTACCGCCGGAGCGCCCGGCGGCCGCTGTGCGTTGAAGCTATCCAGAAATCCGCGCTGCGCCAGATGCTGCTCAAGCAGCAACTCGCCCGGTTTCTCCCGCTCGCTCCAGGGAAACGGCAGGTCGGCGATTTCACCGGCGCAGCCACGCGCACCGTGAATCAGCGCGCCCCCGGCTATAATGCCGCAGCCGATGCGTTCGCCTATCTGCAGGAAGGCGACATCCTGCAGCCCCTGGCCGATGCCGTGGTTAACTTCGGCCACCACCGCACAGTTGACGTTATTCTCCACCAACGGATGCACGCCGTCGGGTAGCGGCAGCCGTGCCAGAATGGCATCCGGCGAGAGTCCGGCCTGCGACGGACCGTCGCGTCCGGAAAGCGGCACATCCGGGCGCACCGGTTTGGGCAAAGCGACCGTCACCGCCAGCAGCGGACCAAAGGCGGACAGTTCCTGACGCAGTGCGGCGATGGCGTCGGCTGCCGCAATGATAAGCTGCGCGGACGCGCCATTGGTGAACTGACGCAGCGCCAGCTGCCGGCCATCCAGACTACGGGCGATAAACAGCGCCTGACTGTTGCCGATATCCGCACCCAGCACCCACCCTGCCTGACGCGCCAGCTGATACACACTGGCACCGCGCCCTCTGGCACCGGCCGTGGCAACGATCGAGCTGTGACGTTGTAGCTCTTGCAGACCGGTGGACACCGTGCTTTTGGCCATGCCGAGCCTTGCCGTCAGCTCGGACTGAGTCGCACCGCCCAGCGCGATGAGTTCGATCGCCAGCAATTGCGCCGTAACGCTGAGCGCCGGAGACGGCCCCGTCCCCTCCCCGTCCGGCAGAGCCGTCTTTCCGGTGCGCTGGCGTAAAAACGCCGTCACCTCCGCCACAGCCGCCTGCTGATTCAGCGCATGAGCACGCTGCGCCAGACCAGACAACAGCTCACGGCGTTCCGCCTCCTGCCGGCGCCACCAGCTATAGAGCAGCCCGCTGTCGCGGCCGGCCACCGGCTGGCTGAAAAACCACAACAAACTACGCGTAGGCGAACTGAGCCATAGCGAACCGTGCAGCGGCGTGTCGTCAGGCTGGCGCGCCGCGCCGCTCTGAGGACGCAGCGTTATCCCCGGCAGGACAACCGGCCGCCGCCGCGAATGACAGAGTTCGATGACGCCGCCCGCGGCCGGATCGGCACGCATTGCACTCGCCCCGCACACCACAGCCTCCGGAAAGAAATAGTCGACGATTTGCCACAGATAACGTCTGACGATGATGTCGGCAGGGGTGTCAATGTCACCGCTGTAGATGCCACGTGCCAGACGTTGCAGCCGCCGCCGCTTCAGCGCCCGGCTAATCACTGCCGCGTCGTGATCGCGGGCCAGCACCAGCACCGGCCATGATGAATGGGTCATTCTCTCTCCTTTACGCGGTTAACCGCACGGTGTGCACCGGGGGACGGAGTCGCCCGAAACGGGCGGCGCGCCATCATAGGGAATACTTATTTACCTTGCCGCTCCGCCGCTGCTTTGGACTATTTCGGTCAATGTTATGGCAATAAGGTCAAGTTTTATGCGCGAGATGATGCCTCCCGGTCAAGTTATCACGCAGAAAATTGTCAGCACCGGCTGAAACGTCACGAGAAAAATGCAACGAAAAACCATCAGTTTACTGATTTTTATCGGTTTATTACGTCATTTCCCGCGCTGCACAAACTGTGCGAAGTTGTTTGTGACATAAAAGTTTCATCCTTAACACTACAGGGAAATGATGACATGACCGGCACAGAAATTTTAATCCCTTTCGCCCAGGGCGTCGCCCGGCAGGCCGCCGCGCTGGAGTCGACCTGCGAACGCGCACAGGCGTGGCTGGACACGCTGGATATCACCGCACTGCGCGGCGGCACGCTGCTGTTCGCCGGTATCGGCGCATCTTATGCGGTGCTCGCCGCGCCGGTACATGAACTGCGAGCGGCCGGTTTGCGGGCGCTACGCAGCAATGGTGACGATATGCCTGATGGCACGCCGCCGCTGGCAGACTGGTATCTGGGCGTCTCTCAGAGCGGACGCAGCCCGGAAGTTGTGAGAGTGCTGGAACAGCAGCGCCCCGGGCGGCGGCTGGCACTGGTTAATCAGGCAGACTCGCCGCTGGCGGCGGTCAGCGCCGACACGCTCTGGCTCGGCACGCTGATCGATTCCGGCATGTCCTCCGTGGCGCTGCTGGCCACCAGTGTCTGCCTGGGCCTGCTGACGGATGCGCTGATCGGACGCGACTGCAACGCAGGCTGGCGTCAGTTACCCGCGCAACTGGACGCAGTGAGGCATACCGCCCGCGCGGCCGTGGATCGGTTCGCACAGCAGGCCGGTCACACCGGCTGTATCGATTTCGTTGGTGGCGGCACCAGCCTCAGCGCCGCTGAACAGGGCGCCCTGTTGCTGCGCGAAGGGCCGAAAATGGCAGCGATGGGCATGGGGACGCGCCACTATCTGCACGGCATGACCGATGCCGTGGGTCACGGCACCGCACACGTGCTGATCGGCGGCGAGCGGGAAATCTTGCTGGCGAAGCAGCTTGTACCCTTCGGCGTACCGATATTGCTTGTGACAGATCAGGCCGTGTCGCTGCCCGGCACAGAGACCGTGCAACTGCCGGTCCTGCCGCCGCTGCAGCGCCTGGCGCTGGAAATACTGGTCATGGATCTGCTGGCGATCGCGCTGGGCCGGGTTGTGGATCGCGATATTGATGCCGGCGTTGTCGCACGGCTGGATACCAAAATCAGCGGGGTGGTGTCATGACACAAAGCTGGCTGGGAATGGATGTGGGCGGCAGCAAAATTCATATCCGCATCGAAGACAGCGCCGGACAGGCGCGGATGGACGCGCAGTGGCCGACCGGATGCTGGGGCGGCGAAAGCTATGCCTTCAAGGCCGCGCGCATGGCTGAGCTGATTGCCCTCGCCGCCGGACAGGCCGGACTCGCCGCCCCGCCCCGGGCGATAGGCATCGGCGCACACGGCTGCGATACGCCCGACGAATGCACACGCATGACGGCACTGATGGCGGGTCACTTTCCCGACAGCGCGTGTCAGGTGGTCAACGACGCGGCACTGGTCGCGCTGTGCGCCAGCCAGCCACACGCGGCCGGGCTGATTGCCGGTACGGGTTCGGTGGCGGCGGCGCTGGGGCCGGAAGACCACTGGCTGCTGGCTGGCGGCTGGGGCTGGCTGGTGGGCGACGAAGGCGGTGCCAGCGGTCTGGTGCGTGAAGGGATCCGCGCGGTGCTAACGGACTGGGATCGGGGGCGCAGCGACGATCCGCTCGCCATCGCGCTGACACGCGCCTTCGGGGCAGACCACCTGCTGGATTTGCCGTCGCAACTGCTGCGTCAGCCTGTCAGCGTCTGGAGTCGCCACGCGTCCGTTATTTTCGAATGCCTGCAGGCCGGTTCGCCCCTGGCAGCGGGCGTGGTCGATGCTGCGGCCGAATCGCTGGCGGAACTTATCGCCCGGCTGTGCCGGCGCGGTGCCCGAATCGACTGCGTAGTGGCGGCTGGCGGCGTAATCCGCCATCAGCCACCGCTGTTCGACCGGCTGGCCGCACGTCTGAGCAAACACGATCCCCGGCTGTCGCTGCTGTTGTTAGCATGTCCGCCGGTCATGGGCGGGGTTGCGCTGGCGCGCCGCCTGGTCGCCCCTTCATTAGTCCGTTCCGTTTCACGAGGTGCATGATGTCTGAATATGAAAACGCCGCCGCCCCGGCGACCCGTAAAGCCTGGCGCTTTCCCAACACTTACACTGTTCTGCTGGCCATCACCGCCGTCGTCTGGCTGCTGACGTTCATCATTCCGTCCGGACAATACCATATGGCTGACGGTCGCCCGGTGGCGGGCAGCTTTCAGGTCACCGCCAGTCCGCTGACCACCGTGCAGCGGATCAAAGAACTGTTTCTGGCACCGGTAAACGGGCTTTACGGCGTGGAGAATGCCGCTGGCCATGTCGGTCCCTACGAGAGCGGTAACCTGTTCGGCGCCATCGGCGTATTTTTCTACGTGCTGTCGCTGGGCGCCTTTATCGTCACCACGACCAAAACCGGCGCGATCGACGCATGTCTCGGACACGTGGCACAACGCTTCAGACAGCGCGGCGGGCTGCTTATCGTCATGGTGATGCTGCTTATCGCCATCGGCGGCTCCACTTACGGCATGGGCGAAGAGACACTGGGCTTCTATGCGCTGCTGGTGCCGCTGTTGCTGGGGCTGGGCTTCGATCGCATGACAGCGGTGGGCGTGATTCTGGTGGGATCGGTGGTGGGCAACATGAACTCCACGGTCAATCCGTTCATGACCGGCGCCGCCTCGGCGGGCGCTGGCGTGCCGATGGGCAGCGGCATCGGTCTGCGCTTCGCGATGTTTATCGTGCTGACGGCCGTCGCCATTCTGTATGTGGTGCGCTATGCCCGCCGTGTGCAGCGCAACGCCGCACATTCGGTAGTGGGCTTTTCCGCAGAAGACCGGGAGCTGGCGCAGGCCAGATTGCAGTTGCCACCGCCGATGAACCGCCGCCAGAAAGGCGTGATGCTGACTTTCGCCGTCACGTTCGTCTTCATGATTTTCGCCATCATTCCCTGGGCGCAGGTGATCGCCGGACCGAACGCCACCTCATGGTCCTGGCAGCTGGACTGGTATTTCCCCGAACTGACCGCGCTGTTTTTTGTTATGTCGATAGTGACCGGCCTGTTGGGCGGCCTGCGCGGCAACGGGCTCTACAACGCGATGCTGGCAGGCATCTCCGACTTTATGGGAGCCGCGCTGGTTATCGTGCTGGCGCGTGGCATCACGGTAATTATGCACAACGCGCAGATCACCGACACGGTACTGCACTCTATGGAAAGTCTGGCGAACGGCGCGCCTTCCGGTACCTTCACCGTCATGATGTATCTGCTGATCATGCCGCTGTCGTTCCTGGTGCCCAGTTCATCCGGGCTGGCGACACTGGCGATGCCGGTGCTGGCACCCATGGCAGATTTTACCGACGTCGGCCGCGAAATGGTGGTGACGGCATTTCAGTGCGCGGTCGGTACAATAGCGATGATTTCGCCCACCTCAGCCATCGTGATGAGCGGACTGGCGCTGGCCAAAGTCAGCTATACGCGCTATCTGCTGTGGGTGCTGCCACTGCTCGGCCTGCTGGTCGTGCTCAACTGCCTGTTTCTGGTGCTCGGCGCGGCGCTGAAATAAGCGTTAACCTCTCCCCGCTTCGGCGGGGGTTTTCTGTTACTATCCCTTGCTCTGTCAGGTGAACCGCCAGATTCGCCACCCGGTTTAAAATTCGCTATTATCCGCTTCCACTCCTCATCCGGGTAACCCGATGTCTGCGATTATCGATACTTTTATTGCCCCGCCTTGTTATGACCCCATCGAAACGCTCTATCAGGATGAACATCTGGTGCTTATCAATAAACCTGCCGGACTTCTCAGCCTGTCGGGGAAAAATCCGCAAAACCTTGATTCCGTACATCACCGGCTGGTCAAGATATTTCCCGGCTGTACGCTGGTCCACCGTCTGGATTTCGGGACTTCCGGTCTGATGGTGATTGCGCGTAATAAAGCTATCAATGCCGCACTCTGTCAGCAATTCAGCCAGCGCACAGTGACCAAACAGTACAGCGCCCTGCTCTGCGGACATCTCGAACATAACGACGGGGTGGCAGACGCACCGATTGCCAAAGACCCGGCGCTGTTTCCGCTGATGTCGATTTGCGCCATCCATGGCAAGCCCGCCCGCTCCGGCTACCGGGTCGTTGAGCGCTTTTATCATGAGCAGGAAAATGGCGCGTTACTGCCACTGACCCGGGTACAACTGACCCCGGAAACCGGACGCACTCATCAGCTTCGCATTCACTGTCAGCAATTGGGCCACCCTATTTTGGGCTGTGACCTGTATGGCGGACGCCTGCTGCCGGGCACTGAACAGGCTCCGCGACTGATGTTGCACGCCAGTGAACTGCATTTTGTTCATCCCGTCAGCGGAGAACGGATCGAAGCCCGCAATGCCAGCCCGTTCTGAAAACGAAACGCTCTGTCACGCCCCGCCCGTCCGATTGTCTGCGTGACTTTGCCCTTTTGTTTTGAAAAGCGTTTTTAACCGGGAGGTTGACGCTGTAGTCTCAGTAGCGGTTTTTCTTTTGTTGCATGTAAGCCAGGTGAATACTTTTACCAATTTTAATAACGAATACCGATTTTAATAACGAAAATTTTAGAATACTGACGAACAGACAGGACAATTATGGACTCCATGCTCACTGCCTCCCGCCCCGATGAGGAGATACCTTCATATCACCGTGCCCGCCGTGCTGCCTGGGGCAGCTTCGTTGGCGCGGTCGTAGACTGGTTCGATTTTTTGCTCTACGGCATTACCGCAGCATTAGTGTTTAACAGTGAATTTTTTCCGCAAATCGACCCGGCAATGGGTACGCTCGCCGCCTTTGCCACCTTCGGTGTCGGCTTTCTCTTTCGTCCGCTCGGCGGCATTGTTTTCGGTCATTTCGGCGATCGTCTGGGCCGCAAACGCATGCTGATGATGACTGTCTGGATCATGGGCATTGCCACCGCCTGTATCGGCATTCTTCCCGCTTTCTCCACGATCGGTTGGTGGGCTCCGGCTCTGCTGGTCATCCTGCGCGCCATTCAGGGATTTGCCGTGGGCGGTGAATGGGGTGGCGCGACACTGCTGGCGGTTGAAAGTGCGCCTTCCGGCAAAAAAGCGTTCTACAGCAGCGGGATCCAGATGGGATATGGTGTCGGCCTGCTGCTCGCTACCGGTCTGGTGTCGCTGATAAGCAGCCTGACCACCGACGCGCAGTTCCTGAGCTGGGGCTGGCGTTTGCCGTTTCTGTTCAGCGTTGTGCTGGTGATCGGCGCGCTGTGGGTGCGTAAGGGCATGGAAGAGTCCGCCGAGTTCGAACGTGCTCAGGTCGGGCAACCCAAAGCGGCCAAAAAGCGACTGCCGGTATTTGAAGCGCTGTTTCGCCATCCCGGGGCTTTTTTGAAAATCATCCTTCTGCGCCTGTGCGAACTGCTGACGATGTATATAGTCACTGCGTTCGCCCTTAACTACTCGACGCATAATCTGGGGCTGTCGCGTGAGCTGTTTCTGAATATCGGGCTGCTGGTCGGCGGTATCAGTTGCCTGACAATTCCCCTGTTCGCCTGGCTGGCGGATCGTTACGGTCGCCGCCGCATCTACATCACCGGCGCTGTAGTCGGCGCGCTGAGCGCTTTCCCGTTCTTTATGGCACTCGAAGCACGTTCAATTGCCGGCGTGGTGATTTTCTCGCTGTTGCTGGCAAATATCGCTCACGATATGGTGGTCTGCGTGCAGCAGCCCATGTTTACGGAAATGTTCGGTGCGGGTTACCGCTACAGCGGTGCAGGCGTAGGTTATCAGGTTGCCAGCGTAGTGGGCGGTGGGTTTACGCCGTTTATTGCGGCCGCATTGCTGAATTTCTCCGGCGGTGAATGGCATTCCGTCGCCATTTATCTGATGGCGGGCTGTTTGCTTTCCGCCCTTACGGCGATTTTTATGAAGACACCCGTGCACCGCTGAAACACAGGCCATTTAAAAAAGCCCGCTTAAAAATATAAGCGGGCTTTTTAGCATTTGAAGCAGATTTACACCACCCGCAATTCCTCGTAAGACACCATCACATGTTCCGCAAATGCCGGACGCTGGGTGAGTTTTTCGTAATACTGCTCGATAGCCGGGAAGGACGGTCGTGCAATGGCAATATCGAAGTAGCGGTACAAATTGTGGCCAAACTGAATATCGGCCAGGGTGAATTCACTTCCGGCAAGGTAACCATGCCGGGCAATCTGCGCTTCGGCAATCGCCAGCTTCTTATTAAGATTCTGCAATGATTTTTCTAATGCCTGATGATCCTGATCTTTAGCCGCCGTTCTTACTACCATCCAGAATACCGGCACAGTGAAGTTCATCGCGACACCGATTTTTGCCCACTCCGTCCATTTATCTGTTTCGGCACGCCGTTCAGGATCCTGCGGCCAGAATTCATCAGTGCCGTATTTCCCGGCCAGATAACGCAGGATGGCACCGGTTTCCCACAGCGGCTGGCCTTCACCCTCGCGGATCACAGGAACCGTGCCGTTGGGGTTCATCGCCAGAAATTCCGGGGTGTCATTACCACCGTATTTATGGCCGATATCGGTCCTTTCATACGCAAGCCCTAATTCCCCGATACACCACATCAGCGCCTGCACATTTGACGATGTTTTTCTGCCCCATACCCGGATCATTCACTTCCCCCTGTTCGTTCATAAAAGCACCATCTGGCTCCCGTACCCTAATAAAACATTGGCGGCACCGTGCAGACAAGCCATATTTAGAATGAATGATGATAAATGAAGCACAAAGGAAAAGCGTATGGTTAACAAGTCCCTCACTCCTTCACAGGCGATTGAGAAGCTCGAAGAAATGTACAACAATTCTGTCGCCGCACTGCGGAATGCGATTAAAGATTTCATCGTTGAGGGTGCGCTGCCTGATATCACGGCGCGTGCTGCCGGGTTGTTTGTTTATCCGGAACTGCGTGTCAGCTGGGATGGCGTGACGCCAGCCAAAAACCCGACCCGCGCTTATGGCCGTTTTTCGCATCCAGGCCGTTATGCCAATACCATCACGCACCCTGAGCTGTTCCGTCACTATCTGCTGGAACAGCTTTCCCTGCTGGGCGAGGAATATGACGCGGTTATCGAAGTGGTGCCGTCACAACAGGAAATTCCTTATTCATATGTGATTGACGGCTCTGATCTGATGCTTGACCGATCGATGAGTGCCGGGCTGGCGAAACATTTCCCGACCACCGAACTGTCGCAGATTGGCGATGAAACCGCTGACGGCCTGCATTATCCCGGCGACACCTTTCCGCTGTCCCATTTCAATGCGCTGCGCGCCGATTTTTCGCTGGCACGCCTGCGTCATTACACCGGCACGCTTATCGAACACTTTCAGCCGTACGTGTTGTTCACCAACTACACCCGGTATGTCGATGAGTTTGTCAGCTGGGCGTGTGCGCAGATTGCTGATCCGCAAAGTCCTTATGAAGCACTGGCCTGCGCAGGCAGCGTATTTATTACAGCCGAAACGCAAAACCCTGAACAGGCAGTTTCCGATCTGGCCTGGAAAAAACACCAGATGCCCGCCTATCATCTGATTGCCCGCGACGGTGCGGGAATTACGCTGGTCAATATCGGCGTCGGTCCGGCCAATGCCAAAACCATTTGCGATCATCTGGCGGTTCTGCGCCCGCATGTCTGGCTGATGATTGGTCACTGCGGCGGATTACGGGAAACACAGTCGATCGGTGATTATGTTCTGGCTCACGCTTATTTGCGTGACGACCATGTGCTGGATGCTGTACTGCCGCCGGATATCCCGATCCCAAGCATTGCTGAAGTGCAACGTGCCTTGTATGACGCAACCAAAATGATGAGCGGCATGCCGGGTGAGCAAGTCAAGCAACGCCTGCGTACCGGCACGGTCGTGACCACCGACGACCGTAACTGGGAATTGCGTTATGCCGCGTCAGCGCTGCGCTTTAATCTCAGTCGTGCCGTTGCCGTCGATATGGAAAGCGCCACCATCGCCGCACAGGGATACCGCTTCCGGGTGCCTTACGGCACGTTGTTGTGCGTTTCTGATAAACCGCTGCACGGAGAAATCAAACTGCCCGGCCAGGCAAACAAATTCTACGAAGGTGCCATTTCAGAACATCTGCAAATTGGTATCTGCGCCATTGACCTGTTGCGCGCCGAGGGCGATCACCTGCATTCACGTAAACTGCGGACATTTAACGAACCCCCTTTCCGCTGATCACCACGCTGACTTCCCCTAAACAGTTCGTGTTGCCGGCAGCAAATTTGATAATCCCGATGAGCTTACCTTCAGTAAGTGATTCGGGTCATTAAACGCAGCCGACGCATCTGCGGCACGAAATATGACGGGGAATTAAGGATTTCCTAAAAAAAGACTTTGCATAATGCAGAGTCTTTTACCATCATAATTTAAAACGCTGTTCTACTTTCTGTCACACTGGAACTCTCTTGCAAAACGTCATCGTCTCTTTGCGCAAAGCCATCGAGCGCACGCCCTGGTATCCGAAACGGCGTTCTTACCGTACGTTGTTCTGGCGTGAAATCACGCCCCTCGCTGTTCCTATTTTCTTCGAAAATGCCTGCGTTCTGCTAATGGGCGTACTGAGTACGTTTCTGGTCAGTTGGCTGGGCAAGGAAGCGATGGCCGGAGTGGGCCTGGCCGACAGTTTCAACATGGTGGTGATTTCATTCTTCGCCGCCGTCGATCTGGGTACGACCGTCGTGGTTGCGTTCAGCCTGGGTAAACTCGACCATGAGCGCGCCCGTGCGGCAGCCCGTCAGTCACTGGCGATCATGACCGTTTTTGCCGTCCTGCTGGCGATACTTCTGCAATTTTCCGGGCATGTGATTATTGACATGATCGCCGGTAATGCCGAGCCGGAGGTAAAAGAACTGGCGCTGTCTTACCTGCAAATGAGCAGCTGGAGCTATCCGGCTGCGGCTATCGCACTGATCGGTTCCGGTGCCTTGCGCGGTGCGGGTAATACCAAAATCCCGATGCTACTTAACGGCGGGATGAACATCCTTAATCTGGTGATCAGCAGCGTACTGATCTATGGCTGTTTCGGCTGGCACGGTTTGGGCTTTATCGGTGCCGGCCTGGGGCTGACCATTGCCCGCTATATCGGTGCGATTGCGGTTATTTTTGTGCTGATGGTCGGTTTTAATCCTTCACTGAAAATCTCCCTGAAAAGCTATTTACTGCCGCTCAATACCAACATTTTGCGTGAAGTGCTGGGGATCGGTATTCCGGCCAGTATCGAATCGGTGCTGTTTAACGGCGGTAAATTACTGACGCAGGTTTTTGTCGCAGGCATGGGCACCAATGTGATTGCCGGTAACTTTATTGCGTTTTCAATTGCCGCACTGATCAACCTGCCGGGGAATGCGCTGGGGTCAGCCTCAACCATTATCGTCGGGACACGTCTGGGCAAAGGACAGATTGCCCAATCCGAGCGTCAGCTGCGCCATATTTTCTGGCTTTCTACCTTCGGGCTGTGTGTGCTGGCCTTACTTTCGGTGCCATTTGCCGGTTTGCTGGCGCGGTTTTACACCAATGAGCAAGACGTTATCGACGTGGTAAAAATCCTGATCTGGCTGAATGCTGCTTTTATGCCTTTCTGGGCGGCCTCGTGGGTGCTGCCTGCTGGCCTGAAGGGGGCGCGTGATGCCCGCTTTACGATGTATGTTTCTATGCTCGGGATGTGGGGCTGTCGTATTGTGGTGGGCTATTTCCTCGGTATCGTACTGGGTTTCGGCGTAGTCGGCATCTGGTTGGGGATGTTCCTCGACTGGATCGTGCGCGGCCTGTTTTTCTACTGGCGTATGGCCAGCGGCCGCTGGTTGTGGAAATACCCGAAGGCCAAAAGGACAGAATGACTCGCCGGGATTATGCCCGCCGGTACATCCGACGGGGATGGCCGATTTTCCCGTACAGCATTTCGACTTTTAAATCCCCTTTTTGCACACAGTGTTCGAGATAGCGGCGGGCGGTGGTTTTACTCAACCTCGTTTCGCTGACCACCTCATCGACTGAGTAACAGCGTCCGGCATTCTGCATAAAGATGCCTTCCACCAGGTTCAGCGTATTTTCCTCGATACCTTTATTGCCCGCTCTCGGCGTAAAATCCTTCGCCTGTAGCTGATAAAGACTGTCTACGTTTTGCTGATCCACCACTTTCCATGTCCGCTGGGTCTGGCTGAACTGGATAAAGCGATCCAGCGATTGTTGCAGCCGGTTCCACGAAACCGGTTTGAGGATATAATCAAACGCACCACAGCGGATAGCCTGACTGCAGGTAGTCATATCGCTGGCGGCAGTGATAAAAATTACCGAACAGTGCGTTTTCTTCAGCAGGTCATCCTCTATCAATGAAATTCCCTGTCCGTCAGGCAAATAGTTATCCAGCAACAGCAATTGCGGATGCTTTTCTTCGATAAGCACTTTTGCTTCATGCAGCGTGGTGGCCCTGCCTACCAGCCGCAACCAGCGATGATTATCAATCAGCTCGGCATACAGTTGTGCCAGCTGGCTTTCATCTTCAACAATCATTACGTCAATCATTTCAGCTTGCATCATTTGCTCTCTTCCAGTGCTTCTGGACGGGGATTTACCGGCATAAAGCCACTTTTTTCTTCAGGGCGGTGGTGTGGAATAAAAACCGAAAAAACAGCGCCAGTTGGCGGATTGTCAGACACTTCAATAGTGCCACCAGCATGGCTGACATAGCTGGCAACCAGATGCAGGCCCAGACCGTGATCGCCTTGTGTTTTGGATGTCACTCCCAGCGAAAAAATCTGCCCGCGCCGCTCCGGCGCTATCCCGATGCCATGGTCAGCGACTTCAATCACCAGATCATCTGCGCCGGAAACGACATACACGTCTACCGGCCCGGCTTCATTGCCGCGCAGTAATGTGGCTTCGATGGCGTTATCCAGCAGATTGCCAATGATCGACATCAGTTCGGTTTCACTGAGCGCGGCAGGCAGATGCGTTAACTCACAGGCGGGATCAAATTTTAGCTCAACGCCTTTTTCCCGTGCACGGGCATATTTTCCGAGTAACAGACCGCATAATTTTGGTGAGCAGAATCGCGCCGAAACGAAATCCAGCAATTCCTGCGCGCTTTCAGACTGAGCTTCGATATAGCGGATCGCCTCGTCGTAACGTCCCATATGCAGGAGCCCGGCGAGTGTTGCCGTCCAGTTGAGCTGTTCGTGGCGTATCACCCGCAGGTTATCGGCATAACGCTGCACCTGGCTTAGCTGGATGCTGAGCCGGTCGATATCGCTGCAATCCCGAAAAGTGATCACCCACCCCTGGAGCTGGTCTTCCAGCATGATCCGTACCCGGCTGGCGATCACTGTCAGGTTATTGAACAGGCAGATTTCATCGTGGATATCTTTTTCCAGCATAACCTGCGGATCAAAGAAACTGACCGGCGCAATCACCTGCCCGAGCGGCTGACCTCGCAGTTCACGGGACGGCACGTCAAGACTGAGCAATTTTTTGGCCGCCTGGTTGATGACCGCGACCCGCAACTGCGCATCAATAGCGATCACACCTTCGTAAATCGATTCCATCAGCGCCTTTTGCTGACGCACCAGCAGACCGATTTCACGGGGCTCCAGCGAAAACATCTGCCGTTTAATCGAACGTGAAAAAAACCATGAGAAGGTAAACAACGCCAGCAGCAAGGTGGCGGCGGCCAGCAAAATACGGATGACTTTTTCGATAGTCAGGTTATTGATGTGGCTGGTGAGATACCCCACAGAAACGATACCGACCACGTTGCCTTGCCCGTTGATGATCGGTGCCTTACTGCGCAACGATAAGCCGATACCTCCCAGCCGGATGGTGGTGGTGCTTTTGCCCGCCAGCACATCCCCGTTGTCTCCCCCGACCAGCATTTTCCCCACACGGTCAGCATAAATCGAATGAAACAGATGTATTGCTTTACCATCGCCTATCACCATGTAACTGGCATCACTGCGTGCAGAAATACTCATCATTAAATGGTTAATAGCCGGAACATCCTTATTTTCAACGGCGGTAATTAATGAAGGAATAAGTGCAATTTCCTCTGCCTGAACTTTTGCACGAATACCCATATCTTCATATAACTGACGTTCTATATCATAATAGTAATAAATGCCCGCTATCGAAAAAAGTATCATAAATAGCATGACAAGATAAATGAATAGCTTTATCTGAAAAGAAGGCCGAAACCGCATCGGGAAACCTATAACCAGACAGTGATATTAATAGAAAGTACAAAGATATTATCACGCCCCGGTATTTGCGTCAGCGTGAAGGATTAAAGTTGCGAGGCATGCCGCATAACATCATCAGGCGCGTCAGGGCCTGGGCGGCTAACCCCATAATTCACAACAGCTATTTCACCATAAATTAACAGTAATATTAT
>NZ_JAFMOS010000561.1 GCF_019049755.1 Rahnella perminowiae | reverse complement strand
GGAAATATCAGCCAGCATACTGGGGTTCATTACTGATTTTCCAAACTTACTTATATCCCTGGCAATGTTTCCGTTGATGGTATTGAAGAATTTATGCGTGATTTCAGGAGAAATGTTAAGCGTCAGGTTGCAATCAGTGTGTTGTAATGGGTGTGTGGTGATTTTATTTCCGGAAAAATGTGATGGGATAGGATGAACTTTATTTTTCTCGAAAAATTTTGTAAAAAACATGGTTTGCCTTTCGTCATTATAGGGGAATAGAGGGTCTGTAAAGGCAGTATAAAATTAAAAGTAACCTGTGACTATTACCAACTCCTTATTCATCGGTTAAACTATATTAATATGGAAATGTTAACTTCATTAATACATACAGGATACCGGGTACCCTGTATGTATCTTAATGATAAATGTCCGTTGATATCAATCGTTAAAATACCAGTAACCGCTGTTGACCAGTGCAGACAGCAGGGCGAGGAAGGACGGGTCGTCCAGCGCATTGCCGAGCATTTCTTTCGTTACGGTTTTATGGCGTGCAATGGCATCTACCGCACCGATATGTTCTGTGGTTATTGCTTCACCGTTAACGTAGCAGGTATCCCCCACGCGCAGGACGCGCAGGCCCCCCAGACGCTCCAGGGTTTCACCTGACTCCAGCAGTTCATAAATTTCCCCGGCCTGATAAGGAGGCTCCGGTGGCGCCAGATCCAGTTCATGACGAGACTGGGAAATAAATTCTCCGAACCAGTTATTGAAATGCGCCGGATTACCAATCAAATCCAGCATCATGGAACGCAGTTTATTCAGTTCGGCAGGCTGTACTTCAGCCGGATGCTCACGTTCAACCAGTTCCGGATCGCTGTAACGGTGGCTGCCCAGTTCACGGGAAAGCACATAATCGGCAAAACCGCTGACCATCTCACGGGCGTTTGGTGCGCGAAAACCCACAGAATAATTGAGGGAGTTTTCCAGTGAATAGCCGTCATGAGGGAAGCCCGGCGGAATATAAACGATATCGCCGGGTTCCAGTTCTTCATCGATAATGGCATCGAAGGGTTCAACCTGTAATAAATCAGGATGCGGGCAATGTTGTTTCATCGCGACTTTTTCGCCTACACGCCAGCGACGGCGGCCGGTACCCTGAATGATAAATACGTCGTACTGATCCAAATGGGGGCCTACGCCACCGCCAGGCACCGAGAAGGAAATCATTAAATCATCCATGCGCCAGTCAGGAATGTGGCGGAATGGTGTCATCAGATGAGAAGAGGGCTCATGCCAGTGATCGACAGCCTGCACCAGCACCGACCAGCCTGTTTCCCCCAGATGGTCATAACTCTCAAAGGGCCCGTGGCTGACATTCCACTTACCGTCCTGATTGCTCACCAGACGGCTGTCCACTTCATTTTCCATTGCCAGACCGGCCAGCTCGTCCGGAGAAATCGGATCGACGAAATTTTTAAAGCCGCGCTTTAATACGACCGGGCGCTTTTGCCAGTAACGCTGCAGGAAATCATTCCAGTCTAGGTCGAGTTGGTAATCCATAGTATTTCCCTTGCATTAAATGGAGGGTGATAAAGAAGTGCGGAGTCTGTAAATGATTATAACGGAAGGTGTTGCAGCTGAGTGGGGCAATTGCCAGCAAATTTTGCACAATGGATAAGATTGCGCCGAAATTTGCTGGCAAAGTAGTCGGGGAGAACGTTACTCCAGTTCAATGCCTTGTTGCAGACCAAAACAGACGCGCATGCTGGCGCCGCCAAGCGGGCTGTCACCGATGATAATTTTGCCGTCGTACTGTTCAATGATGTCGTTGGCGAGCGATAACCCCAGACCTTGTCCCGGACGCAAGGTATCGGCACGCTGCCCGCGTTGGAAAATCACTTCGCGTTTGCTGTCCGGAATGCCCGGGCCATCGTCCTCAATCAGGATCACCAGCTGATTTTCGGTGTGCACGGCGCTGATTTCGACAAACTCAAGGCAGTACTTGCAGGCGTTATCAATGACGTTGCCCATGACTTCCATGAAGTCATTTTTTTCGCCCACAAAGGTAATTTCCGGTGAAATATCCACTGTGATCACCACCCCTTTACGCTGATAAACCTTATTCAGTGCTGAACATAATCCGTCAAGGATCGCCGGGACGGAGTGAACTTCACGGATCAGCAGGTTTTGTTCAGAGCGCAATGTCGCACGATGCAGGTAATAACCAATCTGCTGCGAGATGCGGCTGATTTGCTCAAGCATGACCGGCTCAGCATCTTCGATGGTCATCTGTTTACCATTTCGCAGTGCACGCAGGGTAGACTGCAATACGGCCAGCGGTGTTTTCAGGCTGTGCGTCAGGTCCGCCAGCGTGGTGCGGTAACGATCATAACGGCCGCGTTCGCCATGCAGCAAAATATTCAGATTACGCACCAGACCGCGCAGTTCGCGTGGCGGGTTTTCATCAAGCGACTCACGCTCGTGAGTTTCCAGTTCGGCGACCTGATGAATCAGCTCTTTGATAGGCCGCAGGCTCCAGTAAGCGGCCAGCCATAACAGCGGCACAACCAGCAACAGGTTCGCCAGTAATACATAACTGAACCATTCCCAGACCAGATCAGAGCGCTGCAGTTCCTGCGGAATGGTATCGACCACCACGATGTTCAGTGCCGGCAGACGAGATGTCGCATTGTAGGTATTGACCGCAATGGAGTGGGTCATCGCGTTGGCGTCGGTATCGTCATAATCCTTCAGCTTATCCTGCGCTTTCGGGTTATTCCCCAGTACTTCACTGCTGATTTGTGTATCGGTATCCAGCTCATAGAAGCCAGGTTTGTTCATCCATGCTTTATCAATATGCGCTTCGAGTTCAGGGATGCGGCGCTCAGCCCACAATAATTTCCCTTCGTCGTCGTAAATAAACACCAGCGTTGGCGTGTTAAGGTCGAGATCAGGCGGAACATTGATAGTCAGTTTGCCGTCGCGCCACTGCGCAAGGCTGAAGAAAAGGTTACTTTCGCCGCGCAGGAGACGGTAGGCGGTTTTGTCGAAACTCACCATATAACCGACCACTGCCACCAGCCCGTAGGCCAGCGACAGGGTAAGCACCACCGCCGCGGTTGCCATCATAAAGCGGACGCGAAGGGAGAAGGGGTTCCGGGTACGACGTCCTTTCATGAAGCGTCCTTTGAATATGTCGATGATTATGACCTGATGTCGAAACGGTAACCCTGACCGCGCACGGTCGTTATCACATCAACCGGATGTTCTGCCTGCAATTTTTTACGCAGACGGCCCATCAGAACATCGACAGTATGACTCTCACGCAACTCGGCATCCGGATAAAGCTGAAGCATCAGCGAATCCTTGCTGACCACTTTCCCTGCATTGCGGATCAACGTTTCAATAATCGTGTATTCGAAAGCGGTCAGTTTAATTGGCTGTTCATTTACGGTCAGTTCGCGACGTGACAGATCGATCTGGAAAGGTTGCAGCGTGATCACCTGAGAAGCGAGGCCGCTGTTACGGCGCATCAGCGCCTGCATACGCGCCAGGACCTCTTCCAGATGGAATGGCTTAGTGACGTAATCATCCGCACCGGCCTCCAGCACTGCCACTTTATCCTGCCAGCTTTCGCGGGCGGTCAGGACCAGAATCGGCAGATTGGTCTGATGACTGCGCCAGCGGCGGATCAGGCTCAGGCCGTCTTCGCCTGGTAAACCAAGGTCAACAATGGCGATATCGGGCGCATGCTCATGCAGGAAATAGTCTGCTTCTTTGGCATCTTCCGCCGCATCGACCTGATGGCCCATTTCCCGCAACTGTACGGAGAGGTGATGACGTAACAGTGCATTATCTTCAATGACTAAAATCCGCATGGTAATTCCTTATCCTGACAGCGCGAAAAATGGTTTAAATATTCTGCATGCGATTGTAAATGATTCAGAAACACTTTAATCAACCTCAGGTCAACACAGGTGTGCCGAACATCAACAAAACCTAAACGAATTATAAGCATCTTTGTGCAGGAACGGGATTAAAAAAGGCGGCCCGCAGGCCGCCTCTGGTACAACACTTTAAAAACTTACTTCAGTTCGTCAACCATGGTGGTGGCGCGACCAATGTAGTTACCCGGCGTCATGGCTTTCAGACGTACTTTCTCGTCTTCCGGTAAGTCAAGTGAATCGATAAATGCCTGCATGCCGGCGGCATCAACACGTTTACCGCGTGTCAGTTCTTTCAGCTTCTCGTAAGGTTTTTCGATGCCATAACGGCGCATCACGGTCTGGATTGGCTCAGCCAGCACTTCCCAGTTGTGATCCAGTTCGTTTGCCAGATTTGCTTCGTTTACTTCCAGCTTGCTGACGCCTTTCATGGTCGCCTGATAAGCGATAAGTGCATAGCCCAGACCGACACCGAGGTTGCGCAGTACCGTGGAATCCGTCAGATCACGCTGCCAGCGTGATACAGGCAATTTGCTGGCCAGATGCTGTAATACAGCATTGGACAGACCGAGGTTGCCTTCGGAGTTTTCGAAGTCGATCGGGTTTACTTTGTGCGGCATCGTGGACGAACCGATTTCACCCGCGATGGTACGTTGTTTGAAGTGGTTCAGGGCAATGTAACCCCAGATATCGCGGTCAAAGTCGATCAGGATAGTGTTGAAACGTGCCACGCAGTCAAACAGCTCGGCGATGTAATCATGCGGCTCGATCTGAGTAGTGTACGGATTCCAGGTAATCCCCAGAGAAGTCACGAACTCTTCGCTAAACTGATGCCAGTTAACTTCCGGGTAAGCCACGATGTGGGCATTGTAGTTGCCGACAGCACCGTTGATTTTGCCGAGGATTTCGACATTTTGCAGTTGTTTAAACTGACGGTTCATACGGTAGGCGACGTTAGCCAGTTCTTTACCAATGGTCGATGGCGTTGCTGGCTGGCCGTGGGTACGGGACAGCAGCGGAATGTCGCGGTATTTATGTGCCAGGTCTTTTACGGCATCAATAATTTGCTTCCAGTAGGGCAGCACCACATCCTGACGGGCGGTTTGCAACATCAGCGCATGGGACAGATTATTGATGTCTTCAGAAGTACAGGCGAAGTGAATGAATTCCGATACCGCGTGCAGGGCCGGGATCGTTGCCACCTTTTCTTTCAGGAAATATTCAACCGCTTTCACATCATGGTTGGTAGTCTTTTCGATATCTTTAATGCGTTGTGCGTCATTAACATCGAAGTCTGCCACAATCTTGTCGAGGAAAGCGTTTGCGTCGGCATCAAAAGCAGGAACTTCCTTGATTTCTGCACAGGCTGCCAGTTTTTGCAGCCAACGTACTTCAACCTGCACACGGAATTTCAGCAGGCCAAATTCGCTGAAAATAGTACGCAGCGCGCTGACTTTATCACCGTAGCGTCCATCAACGGGGGAAACGGCGGTCAGTGAGGATAATTCCATCGGTAGCAACTCCTGGGATCTTATTAACAATGAGCGAGAATATTCTTCGCCTGTTCAAACAAGCGATTACGGGAAAACATCAGTTGCAGACGACCACCGCCCACCTGGTGCCACAGCACCGCGGAGCGAATGCCGGCCAGTAAAATGGCGCGGACCTTTGCCTGCACTTGTGAATTTTGCAAAATGGCCGGTGAACCGGTCACCTGAATGCGGGGACCGGCCGGGCTGACCACATCGACATAAATCGAGGCCAGAGAGCTTATCATCGTTTCAGATTCCAGTTCGAAATGTGCCAGCTGGCGATCGAGCTGATCGATACGTTCACCGAGCTGATTCATGGCGGCTTTGTTGGCGTAGAGCTTGCGCTCAAGCACCATCAGGCTTAATGCGTAACGTGTTAATTCAGCGCCAGGCCCCTGACGGTTGGCGTTCAGCACGCCCAGTAATGTCTCGAGTCCCATCTTCAGATTGGCTTCATTATTACCGTACACCGCCAGCGTAGATGCCGGGTTCATCTCCAGCAGGCTGCGCAGTGAAACTGACATTTCTTCCTGTGAGCAATGACCTTCATGTGCCAGTTGCTGGACCAGGCGTGCTGCCTGACAGATCCCCGCCAAAGCCAGCGTAATGTCATAATAATTTTTAGCCACGTTTACTCCTGTAAGCGTTTTTGAAACGATGAGACGCGGTGACAAAGAAAATAGTCCGAATTCATGGCGACAGATCATGCCATAAAACTGGCCCTAAACACAGTTCGGAATCAGCGCGGAGCGTCACTGTCGGGCAGAAATAAAGCGGGACGCCTGAAAGCGTCCCGTATTCAATCACATAATCGTGAAATATCAGACCTGAAGCGGCAGGCGCTGTTCAATCACGCCCCCGCCGAGACACACGTCACCGAGGTAAAACACTGCGGACTGACCCGGCGTGACAGCGGCAACCGGTGCATTGAAACGCACCTCGATGCGGTCATCACCGAGCGGCGTGACTGTGCACGGGATATCTTCCTGGCGGTAACGGGTTTTCACCGTGCAGGTGAGCGGGGCGGTCAGCGTTTTGCGGTCCACCCAGTGTAGCTGTTGGGCAATCAGACCAACATTCATCAGGCGCGGATGCTCATGGCCTTGTGCGACGTAAAGAATGTTGTTTTCGACATCCTTCTCAACGGTGTACCAGGGCTCTTCGCTGCCGTCTTTCTGCCCGCCGATGCCCAGACCTTTACGCTGACCGAGCGTGTGGTACATCAGACCCTGATGTTGTCCCATTACCTGGCCGTCAACGCTTTTGATAACCCCCGGTTGCGCCGGTAAATAGCGCCCGAGGAAATCACGGAATTTACGCTCACCGATGAAGCAGATCCCCGTAGAATCTTTTTTCTTTGCGGTGATTAAATCCAGTTCTTCGGCGATGCGGCGGACTTCCGGTTTTTCCAGCTCACCGACCGGGAACAGACTTTGTGCGACCTGTTCATGACCGAGCGTGTAGAGGAAATAACTCTGATCCTTATTGCTATCAACGCCGCGCAGCAAATGGCTGACACCGTCAATATCCTGGCGGCGAACATAGTGACCGGTCGCGATGTAATCGGCGCCCAGATCCTCAGCCGCAAATTCCAGGAAGGCTTTAAATTTTATTTCCTTATTGCACAGAATATCCGGGTTTGGTGTACGTCCGGCTTTGTATTCTTCAAGGAATAATTCGAACACGTTGTCCCAATATTCCGCCGCGAAATTCACAGTGTGCAATTCAATGCCAAGCTTGTCGCACACGGCCTGCGCATCGGCAAGGTCTGTGGCTGCTGTGCAATACTCTTCGTCGTCATCCTCTTCCCAATTTTTCATGAAGAGGCCCTCGACCTGATAACCTTGCTGTTGGAGAAGGTAGGCAGAGACAGAGGAATCGACACCGCCGGACATCCCGACGATCACTTTTTTCTGGCTGTTGTCAGACATAATAGTCCCGAAACACATGAATTAATTGCCCGGTACTGACGGTGTTTTTCGGATGCTTGTCCCACGAGGATGAAGGCCGCGCGCAACTAAAACATCACAAAAATCCGAACACCACAGAAACCCGAACAGAGAGATACTGCTTTCCAACGGTTTCCCACGAGGGAAATCGTGAAGCGCGAAATTTTATCACGTCGGGCCGGTTGCTGCACCGCTGATTAAGCGCGTGACAACAACCGGACGAGGGGAGTTATTCCGGCAGGTTGAAATTATGGAGGATTTCCAGCGGATAACGTGGCGATTGCTGGTAACAGCGGATGCTTTCCGCCACCAGCGGGGAGCGCAGTTGCGCAGACGCGATAATTTCTTCAGCAGTAACCCAGCGGCACTGATCGATATCATCGTCCTGCGGCGCCGTTTCCCTAATTTCAGGTAAATCAATCACAAAGGCGAAACGCAGGAAAGGCGTGCCGTCCGGTGCCTGCCACTGATGTAATCCCAGGAAAGACTGCGGCTCGGCGTGGATGCCGGTTTCCTCGTACAGTTCGCGTTTTGCAGCGCTGACTAAGGTTTCATTGGCTTCAAGATGGCCGGCAGGCTGATTCCAGGTGACTTTGCCGTGAATGGTTTCCTCGACAACCAGAAACTTTCCCTGTGCCTGAACGATGCAGGCGACAGTAACGTGCGGTTTAAACATGTGGAATTTCCTTCCATTGGCCGGGTTGTAAATCGCCGAGGGTAAACTCGCCCATGCTATAGCGGATCAGACGCAGCGTCGGAAAACCGATATGGGCCGTCATGCGACGCACCTGACGATTTCTTCCCTCGTATAACGTGATTTTCAGCCACGTCGTCGGAATAGATTTGCGCTCGCGGATCGGCGGATTACGTGCCCACAGCCATGCTGGTTGATCGACAATTTCCGCCCCGGCGGGGAGTGTCGGCCCGTCTTTAAGCGTAATGCCTTCGCGTAATGCTTTCACTGCTGTGTCATCCGGTTCGCCCTCGACCTGGACAAAGTAAATCTTACCGGTGCGTTTACCCGGTTGGGTCAGTGCAGCCTGCAGTTTGCCATCGTTGGTCAGCACCAGTAAACCTTCGCTGTCCCGATCCAGACGGCCTGCGGCATAAACTTCTGTTAATGAAATGTAATCTTTAAGTGTTGCCCGACCCGCCTCATCAGTGAATTGTGGCAACACATCGAACGGTTTATTGAAAAGAATCACCTTTCTGGGCCCTTTTGAGGCAGATTGTTCTTTGGCAGGCCTTTTGCTGAAACGTTTAACGTTGTGATTTTTAAAAGATAGCGGGTTCATAGGCATTGAAGTTAGAGAGAATTAGCGCATTATACTTGAAAAATGTTTCGGATTGGCTAGCGAGAAATATTCGAGTAATATCGACCGGCATCTTACAAATTTTTAACAAAAATGCGCTCGAAGGAGAGGTTAATGGAAAGCAAAGTAGTGGTTCCGGCTGAAGGTAAAAAGATTACAGTAGACGCTCAGGGTAAACTGGTCATTCCTAATAATCCTGTTATCCCGTTTATCGAAGGTGATGGTATCGGTGTTGACGTAACGCCAGCCATGATCAAAGTCGTTGATGCGGCTGTAGAGAAAGCTTACAAAGGCGAGCGTAAAATCTCCTGGATGGAAATCTATACCGGCGAGAAATCCGTAGAACTGTACGGTAAAGACGTCTGGCTGCCAGAAGAAACCCTTGATCTGATCCGCGATTATCGTGTTGCTATCAAAGGGCCACTGACCACACCTGTTGGCGGCGGCATTCGCTCCCTGAACGTGGCACTTCGCCAGCAACTCGACCTGTATATCTGTCTGCGTCCGGTACGTTATTACACCGGCACGCCAAGCCCGGTTAAACGTCCTGAAGATACTGACATGGTGATCTTCCGTGAGAACTCCGAAGATATCTATGCAGGTATCGAGTGGAAAGCCGGTTCTGCTGAAGCCGATAAGGTGATCAAGTTCCTGCAAGACGAAATGGGCGTGAAGAAAATCCGTTTCCCACAAGATTGTGGTATCGGTATCAAACCTTGCTCCGAAGAAGGCACCAAACGTCTGGTTCGTGCGGCGATTGAATACACCATCACCAATGACCGTGATTCACTGACGCTGGTTCATAAAGGCAACATCATGAAGTTCACCGAAGGTGCCTTCAAGGACTGGGGCTATCAGCTGGCGCGTGAAGAGTTTGGCGGTGAGCTGATCGACGGCGGTCCTTGGGTGAAAATCAAGAACCCAAACAACGGCAAAGACATCATCATTAAAGACGTGATTGCAGATGCATTCCTGCAACAAATCCTGCTGCGCCCTGCTGAATACGACGTTATCGCCTGTATGAACCTGAACGGTGACTACATTTCTGACGCTCTGGCGGCGCAGGTTGGCGGCATCGGTATCGCGCCGGGCGCTAACATCGGTTCTGATTGCGCGCTGTTTGAAGCGACTCACGGTACTGCACCGAAATATGCCGGTCAGGACAAAGTGAACCCGGGTTCAATCATCCTTTCCGCAGAAATGATGCTGCGTCATATGGAATGGTTCGAAGCCGCAGACCTGATCGTTAAAGGCATGGAAGGCGCTATCGCCAACAAAACGGTGACTTACGATTTTGAACGTCTGATGGAAGGCGCTAAGCTGCGCAAATGTAGCGAGTTTGCCGACGACATGATCGCAAATATGTAATTGCGATATTGTTGAAGTAGATATCGGGGGCATCGCGCCCCCTTTGTTTTTCATCCCTCCAAAAATTCTTCTTAAGTTTTCCATCGCTTTAAATATATAAATAAGAATACGTGAGATTGTGGAAGTGAGATTTCTAACATAGCTTTAAAAGTGTCATTCACCTCAAGGAAAACCATCATGTTTACGCGTC
Organism: Rahnella perminowiae; assembly: GCF_019049755.1. Lineage (GTDB taxonomy): Bacteria > Pseudomonadota > Gammaproteobacteria > Enterobacterales > Enterobacteriaceae > Rahnella > Rahnella perminowiae. Next base: position 9,447 of record NZ_JAFMOS010000561.1, on the reverse strand, counting down.
GCACATTCCGGATTGCTCTGGCGGCGGTTATTTCTCTGACAGTGCTTACAGCGCCGGTTTTTGCTAATCCCGGCAATGGCAACGGCAACGGCAACGGCAATAGCCACGGTAATAGCAATGGCAATAACCACGGCAATAAAGCTCAGGGAAATGGTAAATCAGCCGAGCACACGGGGAATCGTAAAAATTACGGTAAGCCGGACCATGTCTCGTCAGATATCAGCTTCTCACGTGCCCGTTCACTCGCAATAAATTATGGACTGACCGGATATCAGTCACTACCGCCAGGAATCGCAAAAAACCTGATGCGCGGCAAACCCCTGCCGCCGGGAATCGCCAGGAAAGCGGTTCCTGCCGCAATGCTGAACGAGTTGCCATATTACCCTGGTTATGAATGGCGGGCCGTGGGTGATGATTTAGTTCTGGTTGCCCTGAGTACGGCAATTGTTACTTCGATTATTAATGGCGTATTCGATTAAAATTGACATAACACGCTTTTAAGCCCCGTATTGGACTGCACCCCAAAAGTTGGACACCCAACTGAGTAAGGTGCAGTTTTTTATGCGCACCACGATGAAGGTGACTATGAGGGGATATCCCGTAAAGGGTTTACGCATTAAATCCTACTAAGGCTAAATCAATCATTATCTGAAGAATGTTCCGCTTGCCAGTGAACTTTTTTCGCAACAGATTCAGGCAGATAATGGTTTATTTTTCCTGCCTTATTGTGCATGTGGGGCGGTGGTGATAAATATGAGCCACTTTCTACCACAGGTATGACTTTTTGTTGCGCTCACTCCTTTCCAGCTCTCTGTTCCGTATTGATCTGCGACGCCTGATTCTGATTTTAGCTGTGATGAGTGCCTTTGTGACGTTGGCCAACAGCTTTTATGCCAGTTATCGTGTACAGCGCCAGTTACTGATCGACAATACGCTTGAAGAGAACCGTGTTTATGCGACGAAACTGGCTGCCAGCACGGAACAGTTTCTAAAAAACATGCAAAAACAGCTCGCTTACAGCAGTACAATTGCGGCGGGCCATTTTGACGATCGTGAAATCCTGCAGGCGGAAACGGCTCGACTGAAATACCAGACAGACAGTTTTAACTCTGTCGTGCTGACCAATGCGCAAGGCAAAATTCTGGCCACTTCTCCTGACAGCCTGCAGATGGTCGGCCGTATTTTGAATACGCCCGGAGCTCTTGAAGCACTGAAAGAGCGCCGCCCGCTGATCAGTAAACCTTATATTTCTGCCGCTCAGAATCTGGTGATTGTGATATCGGCACCTATTTTCCACCGCGACGGCAGATACCTCGGCTATATTGCCGGCACCATTTATCTGCGGCAGAAAAGCATTCTGAATGAGTTACTCGGCGAGCATTATTACCGCGATGGTTCCTATATTGCCGTACTCGATAACGAGCGCCGCATTCTCTATCATCCGGATGCGTTTCGTATCGGGGAAGTGCTGAAACCGCGTCCGGTGACGGAAGTGGTAAAACAACATACCAATGGTAGCCTGATGGTCACCAATCTGGCCGGAGAAGCGATGCTGGCCGGTTATGCGGTAGTGCCGTCGTCTGGTTGGGAAATCATTACCCAGAGGCCGACCGATGCGACGCTCAAGCCGCTGGATGGGTTAATGATCAAGGTGCTCAAGCATCTGACACCCCTGGCATTACTGACGCTGATTTGCGTCTGGCTATGCTCGCGTATGATTGCGCATCCGCTCTGGCTGCTGGCACGAAGTGCCAATGAAATGGATAAGCCGGATATTTCGACGAATATCCGTGAAATTCCGTCATGGTATTTTGAATCAACCCAGCTCAAGCGTGCCTTGCTGATGGGTATTAACTTGCTGCAGAAAAAGATTGGCAAGCTCAAGTTTGAAACGCAGACGGATCCGATGACAGGGTTGTTCAACCGGCGCGGGCTGGCGATGACACTGGAATCCGTGATTCAGCAACGCCAGCAGTTTTCGGTTATTGCGCTGGATATTGATCATTTTAAATCCATTAATGACTCTTACGGGCATAACATCGGTGATGAAGTGATTAAATCTCTGGCGGAGCAAATCCGCAATAATGCCCGTGAAAGTGACATTCTCTGCCGCGTTGGCGGAGAAGAGTTCCTGGTTTTACTGCCGGGGGCAGGGCTTGCCGAAGCTGAAATCATTGCAGAACGTTTGCGTCTTAATGTGGAAAAAATGTCCTTGCCGGGTATTCGCCCGATTACCATTTCGTTAGGCGTAGCACATTGCAATCAGCTATCGGGTGAACCTGACGCTTCGCTGAAGAAAGCCGATGAGGCGTTATATAAAGCCAAGCAGGATGGACGTAATCGCATGATTGTTATTCATGAATAAGTAGAAATTCATCTCATCAGGGCACCCGGCGGCCCTGATGCTGTTTATTTAGCCGCTGCAACCTGCTGCTTTTTGGCCTGCGCTGCGAGATGATGCCCGACAGCGCATCCTGCCACCGCGCCGAGTACAGCGTGATGTTTCAGATGACCGACAACGCCTCCCGCCACTGCGCCTTTAAGACATCCTTCCGCCTGAGCAAATGAACTTACTAACATCATGCTGAAAATGGCTATACCCAACATCGTTTTTTTCAACTCAATTCTCCCCAATGAACAAATAATGCTGTCACAGAAAATGTCATAACCCCTGCGGTTTGTCATTTTGCTATCTGTAAGCAGGTACTGCCGCTGTTACTTCTCAGAGAAGATAAACCGTTTGCCGGCGGCTATTGGCGACTTATTGCGGTTACAACTGGCGAAGCGGTTAACGGCATATTGAATAAAGGTTTACTTTATACGTTGAAAGGGAAGGGCTTTATTTTTATTACATCTGCTAGACTTATAGGCAAGTAACCTGCGGAGGTCTGCTCGCTCCGCTGTCTCCGGTTATTTTCCACCCGTGAAGAAGGATGCCGCTATGACGCATCAAGAACAATTGCAGGCCCTGATGGTTCGCATTGACGCGCTGGAACAACGTGAAAGACACCTGACGTATGCTTCAAATGCCTATCAGGCGATTTTGACGACATTACTGGGAATACTGGATAAACCGACTCGTGACCGGGTGATCAGTATGGTCGACCAGGCCCATGACGTAGCTTATGCCAGAGCTAATCTGGAGCAGAAAGGGAATATTCTGGGTGCTGATGATATTACCCAGCGCATTTTCTTATTTGCGCAGGGGCGTGCGGCACAATCCAGGAAGTGAAGGACAGATCATAAATGAATGACTCGTTGCCCGAAAAGGCTGCGAGGTTTTGTAGTGCCGCAGGATCAGCAACGCCGGTCGGCTTTTAGCATATTAATTGCTGCGCCCAGCATGATACGGCGCTGGACACCTGTCGCGCGGGTCAGTTGCTCGTCGAGATAACCAATCAGCGCATCGGCACTCAGAGGCTCACCTCTGTGGCGCATCTGAATGACGCCATCACCGATAATACGCGCCACTTCATCCCAAAGCGGTTGGATCTCACTGTCCGAGAATTTCATAACAGCTCCCGTTTGTGTGATTTACGTACAATCTATCATCTGGGCTGCGCGTGGCAAGTGGGTTAGTGGAAAGACGGGCGGTGCGGAGCATTTGAAAATGCCTCTCCCCGGACAATCCATTGCCGTAAGGAGAGGAAGGCAGATTAATGCTTAATTACATATAAATCTTTGGTGTAAACGTAATTAAGCAGGCTGTCGTTGAATCCCCCTACGTACGGTTTGACCAGACGAGTACTGACGTAATGGTACAAAGGAATGACCGGCGACTGCTCGGTTAATACCTGTTCCGCCTGCTGATAAGCTTTGCCCACGTCCGTTTTGTTCGTGGCTTTTAACGCATCATCGAGTGCCTTATCGTAGGCGGCATTATTGAATTTTGGCGTGTTCTCACTGTTACCCGTGCGCAGGGTATTCAGGAAAGTGGAGGGTTCGTTATAGTCTGCAATCCACGCATAACGCACCACTTCATAGGTACCCTGATGCATGGTATCCAGCATGGTTTTCCATTCCTGATTCTGTAAAACGGCATCGACGCCCAGATTCTTTTTCCACATTGAAGCCGCAGCAATGGCAATGCGCTGATGCGCTTCAGAAGTGTTATACAGCAGGTTGAATTTCAGCGGATGGTTCGGACCAAAACCGGCTTCAGTCAGTAACTTTTTAGCTTCTTCGTTACGCTGTTCCTGTGTCAGGCTGGCTTCTTTAGGTTTGGCAAAAGTAAAACCGCCGGTGTTATCCGGAGAAAGATGCCAGGCTGGTGTTTGCCCCTGACCCATTACTTTACCGGCAATGATCGACTTATCAATCGCCAGATTCAGCGCTTTACGCACGCGAACATCATTAAACGGCGGCTTCTGGGTATTCATCGCATAGTAATAAACGGCCAGATACGGGCTGACATGAACCTGTGAGCCCAGCTCTTTTTTCAGTGAAGCAAACAATGGCGAAGGAACGGTAGACGTGATGTCGATCTCACCGGCCTTATAGCGGTTAACGTCGGCGGTACCGGAAGCAATCGGCAAATACGTGACTTTATTGATGACAGTATGTGCGTTATCCCAGTAGTTCGGGTTACGTACGGCAGTGATACGTTCGTTGACCGTCCACGTATCGAGTTTAAACGGACCACTGCTGATCAGATTGCCTGGCTGAGTCCACTTATCGCCGTATTTTTCCACATCCGCCTGACTGATTGGGGAGAGAGACGGGTGCGCCAGCATGCCGAGAAAATAGGAAAGCGGTTGATCAAGCGTAACTTCCAGCGTCTGCTTATCCAGCGCTTTGATACCCAACTGGTCGGCAGTTTTTTTGCCGGCAATAATGTCGCCGGCATTCAACACGTGCATGCTGCCCAGATAGCTTTCATAAGGTGAAGCGGTTTTCGGGTCGATCAGACGTTGCCAGCTGAAAACGACATCCTGCGCGGTGATGGGCGAACCATCCGACCAGACGATGCCGGGGCGTAAATGGAAGACCCAGGTTTTGTTATCTTTGGTATCCCAGCTAGCCGCGAGTGAAGGTTGCGCATTGCCTTTATTATCGATAGTGACCAGTCCGGTAAAAAGATCGCTGAGGATATTAAATTCCACATCGCTCTCGACTTTATGCGGGTCAAGGGATGCAGGTTCACTGCCATTATTACGGACAATTTCCTGTTTGGCTGCCAGCTCGACACCTGCAGGAACATTTGCAGCGTGCGTGGCGAATGAAGCCATGAAAGTACCGGATAGAAGGAGTGCGAGAGGAAGTTTTTTATAGCACCCATAAGTTTTACGTATCGTCATTGCCATTTCCTGCCCTGTCAATATGGTTAAATATCAATGAGTAACAGGGTATTCATACCTTTCTTCGAGCACTTTAGCAATGATTAAGACATTTTTTGTCTCGCCATGTGAATGCTGACACAAAGGTTCAGTAGTCAGCGTTCTCATGGGCAGGGATCCAGTAACCATCGATAAAATCTTCGATGGGATAACAGCCAGCCTGGCGCAGCCCTTGCTGATGCATAGCGACCGTGCATTGTTTCTGAGTATTAAAGGCATCAACCACTAAGTCTTCACATCCTCCGCCCAGATAACAAATAGTCAAAACAAGTGCGAACATAGCGCCTCTCCTTTTTTGTCATCCTGTTAAGCATAGAACCATTATGCGCCTGGCAACATCCGGCGAGGCGCGTTTGCTGCTTATTTATCCGCATTGTTTAACCGCAAAAACGTAACGATGCAGAAAAGAGAATTTCAGGAAAGAGCGTGATATCCTCGCGGCCATAATTTTTATGAATGACCGTTATGAAAGGAGCAGCTCATGTCCGAGTCTTTGAACAGAGAACAGGAAATCGAATCCGATCTGGTTGCATGCCAGCTGGTAATTAAACAAATACTGGATGTGATTGAAATTATTGCGCCAGCGGAAGTGCGCGAGAAAATGTCTCATCAGCTGAAAAGTATTGATTTCAGCAAGCATCCTGCCGGAGCTGATCCTGTGACAAAGCGTGCTATTGAGAAAGCCATTTCCTTGATCGAGCTGAAATTCACGAAGCACGATAGCTGATAAATCGTTGCCATGCCTGCATTTGCGGGCATGACAACGCTGTACAACGTAAAAATATCCGGCCTATTTATTGTCGACCACTTCACCCACCCGCTTGAAAATGGGGCAGTTTGCCACGCCGATGACGCCACTGTCAGAGTGAATATATTGCGAGCTGACAATTCCTCTTGCTGTTAAGTACTGGCATTTCAGACCCAGCCCTGCAGCATTCTCATTGCTGCCAACTGTCACGCCATAACCCGAGAAAAGAAAAATCGCGTAAATGACGGCCAGCACGATGATGGTTTTAATTATGCCCATTCTGTAACTCCCTAAATCCCTTGTCCTGAACGATTCAGGAGGTTGATAAGCATAGTAGAATTTATTTCCAGGAAAATGTCACTGCAGCAGAATCCTAATCAGCAAAACCGTGAAGATGCTAAAAAAAATTGGCCCCTGAAAAGAGGCCAATAAATTACTGAAGAATGCTATTCAGACCGGGAAGATTACCAGCGGTATTTCATACCCAGATTAGCTGCCCACGGCTGGTCAACATCGCTGCCACCAAGGTAATTAGCCCCTGCGTAAACGGTGAAGTTTTTGCTCATGTCGAACTGCCCCCCTAAGCCAACGCGGACAGCGGAACCATCAACGCCATTGTCGATACGGTCGCCATTGATGTTTGCGTCGTTGTTAGCATCCTCATACACATACGCCAGCGTGGCGTAAGGGCTGACTGCCTGACCTGCACCCAGATCGAAGGAATAACCCAGATTACCACCCAGTTCATAACGTATGCTGTCATAAGCCTGATCACTGACATGCATATTGTTGCTCATGCTGTAATCATCATCGCCGATAAACACGCCAGTCATACTTGCGTAAGGCGTCAAATAAGCCTGAGGTGCGAATTGCCAGTCATAACCCACTTTCAGACCAAAGCCCCAGGCATCAGTGGAGCTATCACCTGATACTTGCTGACCGTTGCTCATGGTGCTGTCTGTTGAGTTGCTGAAGTGGCTGTAGCTCAGGGAAGTATCAAAGAATGCGCCGGTGTTGAAGTCCAGACTGGCGTAAACACGTGCTGACTGGCTGTCAGTATCCGCATCCGCATTATCCATAGACAGGCTGGATTTCGCGAAGCTTGCGGCCATACCTACCAGCCACTGCCGCTCGCCGCCCCCTTCGGTGACTTTATCCAAACCAACCATGATGCCATTGACGTCCTGATCGTAATCAATCACGCCGTTGTCGCCGTTTTGCTGACCGCCGAAGTAGTTGACCCACACACCTCCTTTATCATTGCCTTGGGTGTGACGTGAACTGTTCATGCGGGCTTCTAACGTGTCTTGTTCCATATGCCAGGTTGCAGCATTGGAAGAAGGCAGGCTCAGGGCAGCATTAGCGGTAGAAGTAATACCTTGCCTGGCCAGTACTACGGTATCGTCGTACTGCTCTGCCTGATAACGATAAGCACCCAGATCAGCGGTGTTAGCATGAGTAAAGGTCGCATTGCCGCCGTAGATACGGATCAGCTCTTTATTTTGATAATCAGCAACCTGGCCTTCACCTGTCGCGTTATCGATACGGACCTGATAATTGCCGTTTGTTACGCCATTCACGGCCAGATGGCCATCGGAGTTGATACCGAGGGTGCCCTGATCATAAATATACTCTGCGGCAGTTTTGTCACGTGCGTTATTCATGTCGGCGTTAAGGACATACTCACGACTTCCGATATCGAAAGTACCGCTATCAGTCAGAACCATGTTATGAGTATCAATCTGCCCTAAATCCAGGTTCAGCTCAGAACCGCTACCGACTACAATGGTGTTGGCATAAAGAGAGGCGCTTTCTTCAGTCAGCGATGCCTGACTGCCTGAGTTCAGGTTCAGTACATCTGTTTTAACATCGCCGTGTGCAGCAATTTTCAGCGTTGATGCATTGGTCAGAGAGATGTGATCTGCCAGCAGGCCAGATTCAACGACATTGACCTGAGACCGGTTATTAACCGTCAGGTTGTCAATATTTGACGTTTTAGTCGTGTCCCATTCGGAACCGTTGTTTAGCGCGACATTAAACAGACCGCTTTGATAAACATCATCACCCGTCAGATAGCCGGTGGTACTGCTGAAGACAGAGCCCGGCCAGATGCTGTTAGTGCTGTGGTCATACAAGGCTGAATCCATCTGAACTTCAGAAGTGGCTGCACCAACCCATTTGCTGCCATTGTCCAGCGTCAGATTCAGTTCATCTGTATCATCCCAACCATTGGTATCCGGCACGCCATCGGTATTGCTGTCATGACCACCGACATAATAACCTTCGTCGAAGGTGCTGACAAAATCGACATCACCTGCAATGGTTGAATTATTGAATATGGCATTGGTTTTCATTGCATTATCAGCGGTTGCACTGGCAACAACAGATAACGCAATATCATCAGCCGGAATACCCGCCGCGCTGATATTACCGTAATCACTTGGCTTATCCGACTGGCCGTAGAAACCGCTGGTTTGTAATTCTGTGTAAGAACCCGAAGTCAGCACGGAATCATTTACCGTCAGGGTATTATCAAAAGTATTACTGTTATTACTGTCTGTATCAGCCCACTCGTAGCCTTGCGTCAGTGCAATGCCCGCGACGTGAGAGTTATTTTCGATAACGATGTTACTTTCCTGATTCAATGTCACTGCAACACCCATATCGTAGGTATTCAGGGATTCATGGTCGCGAATTTTATTATCATCAGTAACGTCATAATCGAAGTGTTCGTAAGTATCATTAATGGTGGAGTTATCAATGATCAATTGCAAAGGAGACTGGTCATAATCATTACGGGTTGTGCCGCAATCACTTGTCATGCACTCAGAGGTGATCATGCCGTTAACCGTGGTATTGGTGATATTCAACGTGTTGCTGTTATTGCTATCAAAACCGAGATAATGAGTGGAAATAACACCATTAACGACAGCATTATTGATAGAGGAGTCGATGTCTCCGCCAGTATAGCGGGTGTCAGCCCCATCATTATCTACATACCCACGATATCCGATATGACCCGCCAGCGTGGAGTCATGATAGAACGTATCGTAAACGGTGCCAGAAATATCGGCTGACATTGCTACGGGGGCCGCGACTGCAACAGCGCAGGCTAGCGCTATTTTAGAAACGAAGAACTTTTTATTCCATGCATGCATTTATTAATCCCTCAACAAAAAATAGTCAGCATGAATCAGCTGAAAAATAATTCAGCCATTATGCTTTCATTTATATAACTGAAGAGACAGAAGAACTGTTCGACGGCGGGATGATATTTTAACGGGTGGTATAATTCAACAAGGAAGTTCCTGGAAATATCCGCAAAAAGTCACTTTATTTAAAGATGAGCGCAATATTATTGGG
>NZ_JAFMOS010000562.1 GCF_019049755.1 Rahnella perminowiae | reverse complement strand
GACGGGCTTTTTTATGCTTAAAACCCCCGTTCAGAAGGGCGCTCAGGTAAGTGAGTATTCACAAGGGGGTTACCATTCAACCGTCACCAGCTTCGAACCGGGGCTAATCCCCGGCACGGCGGTAAGCATTTTTTCGCTGATGTGCGGTTGCATCATCGTCCGGCTGGCGCAGATGACTGAAGTGTGAGTGCGCGCAGCATTAATCTTGCAACCTGGCATGATCGTCAGGCTGACGCCAATCTGGCCGCCCGTCATGCCCGCGACAGCAAACAGCGGGCTCAGTGCGAGCAGCACACTGAGTAAAAGAGCTTTCATTATTGTTATTCCTGCTGGTGTAGATCAACAAAATCAGCCTGGCTGAAAAGGTTATCGGTCTAATTTTCGCGGTCTTTAATCCGAAGTTGTTACGATTCGGAGATAAACCGCTTTTTTGTCGTTGTTCATACCGTTATTTATATTAATTTGCTTGTTTAACAAACAGATAATCGTAAGGCGGGGGTGGCAACGTACGAAGGATGTTACGCCGGATAGAGTAACAGAAGGCGACGAAAAATTATTGATTTCGGTTAATAATACAACAATCCGGGAAGGCGCCTGCGGGTCTGCCCGTTGATACACTTTCATGTTGGTGAGTATTCACCCTTCAGGGATAGCAGCAAGCTGCGGGCAAAGTTGTTGTGCAGCCAGAAGGATACGCGGTCCGGCGCGGCTGAACCAGTCGGGATCCAGGGCGATAACCTGCGCACTGAGCATCGGGCCCCAGTAATCTTCTATCATCTGTCTCTGCGGTTTTCCGCCTGATATAACAATAACCTGAGGATGACGGCTTAAAACCTGTTCCCGGCTGACCTGAGGCCAGGGTACGCGGCTGTCAGCGAAAATATTTTTTGCGCCGCACACGTTAAGCACTTCGCTTTGCATTGTGGTGGCGGCAGCCGTAAACAGCGGCTGGGTGCCGAACTGAATAAAGGCAGAAACCGGTTTTTCGCGGCGATATTTCAGCTTCAGCGCCTGCCATTGCTGACGGAAATCCGCCGCGGCTTGTTTTGCCTTTTCCGGCGAAGGGCTGTACACCGCCAGCTGTTCTAGTGCCTGTGCTACCTGTTGAGCATTTTGCGGATCAAGATAGATAACCTGTATCCCCAGCGAAATCAGCTGATCCAGCGGGCGTTGCGGGTTACCGCCCCGCCAGGCGAGGACCAAATCAGGTTTCAGCGTCACAATACGTTCAACGTTGATTCCCTGCCAGTTAGCCACCTGCTCAAGCTTTCTGGCCTGGGGTGGATAATCGGAGTAAGCACTAACTCCGATTATCCGGTCGCCCAGACCGGCGGCAAACGCCAGTTCTGTCAGACTGGGTGCCAGCGTGATCACCCGTTGTGCAGGTGCGGCATTGGCCACCACAGGCAACAGCAGGCCGCTCAGAATGAGGCAGAACCGGCTTATCATTATTCTTCGGAAGCTGCCAGCGCTGTCAGCATCGCATCCACCATCAGAGTGGATTGCTGTGCGGCGACAACCAGGAATTCTTCAAAGCTCAGGTGAGATTCACCATCGGCAACGTCAGAAATCGCGCGAACGACCACGAACGGCGTATCGAAAAGGTGGCAAACGTGACCGATAGCGGCAGCTTCCATTTCGACAGCCGATACCTGCGGGAAGGTCGCGCGGATACGTGCCAGAGGCGCGGCACCATTGATGAAGGCGTCACCGCTGCAAACCAGGCCGCGGACGGCGTTCAGGTTCAGTTCACGGATGCAGTTCTCTGCCAGTTCAATCAGTGCCGGATCAGCGGTGAACGCAGGCGGACAACCGGCCATCTGGCCCGGTTCGTAACCAAACGCGGTGACATCAGCATCGTGATACCGCACTTCATCAGAGACGACGATATCGCCGACTTTCAGCGTTTTCGCCAGCCCGCCGGCGGAACCGGTGTTAATCACCACATCAGGACGGCAATGTTCCAGCAGCAGCGTGGTGCCCATCGCCGCAGACACTTTACCAATGCCGGATTTCAGCAGCGCCACGTCTACGCCGTTTAACTGGCCTGTATAGATTTCGCAGCCCGCACGTTCGATAGTCTGACGGTTGATGATCTTGTCGCGCAGCAGAGTCACTTCCTGCTCCATTGCACCGATAATGCCTACTTTCATATGAATACTCGCAGATGTGTATGGAATGAGCCGCAGCATGTGCGGAATTGTCGGTTTAATCACGAAAACAATGCGCGATAGTCTATCATGGCTAAAGATAAGAAATAATCCGTTTGGGATGCAGGTTGTTAATGCAAAAAGTGCGTCGGTTTGATGTGTGAGTGGCTGAAAAGGTGGGAAAACATGTCCGGGATCGATTTTAAAGCGAAATTCAATTTTCAGCGCCCTTTCAGCGCACCGATCGAGGCACGCGATGCCTATGACGTCGTCCGTCAGTTCGAAAGCGATCGCGGACGCATTATCAACTCGGCAGCCATCCGTCGCCTGCAACAAAAGACGCAGGTTTTTCCGCTGGAGAAAAATGCCGCCGTTCGTAGCCGCCTGACTCACTCCCTTGAAGTTCAACAGGTCGGGCGTCACATTGCCAAAGAAATTTTGCATCGTCTGGGCCGGCAGGGAAAACTGGAATATTACGGGCTGGACGAGGTGACGGATCCGTTTGAAAGTGTGGTCGAAATGGCATGCCTGATGCATGACATCGGCAATCCACCGTTCGGTCATTTTGGTGAATCCGCCATCAATAACTGGTTTGCCAGGCGGATGGATACTTCCGGTTGCGGCGAAACGCCGCAGGAAATCGATTCCTGTCTGGTCGCGTGTTTACGCCTGACGTCAGGCGATACTGAACTGAATCAGCTGCGCAGTAAAATCCGCTACGATCTGTCTAATTTTGAAGGCAATGCGCAGGCCATCCGGCTGGTCTTCACTTTGCTGAAACTCAATCTGACCTACAGCCAGACCGCGTGCATTCTGAAATATACCCGCCCTGCGTACTCAATGACCAAACTGGCCTCGCATGATTACCTGATGAAAAAACCGGGTTTTTATCTGGCGGAAGAGCCGTTCATCAATAAACTGCGCAGCGAACTTGGGATGGGTGAATTTAACCGTTTTCCGCTCACCTACATTATGGAAGCGGCCGATGATATTTCTTACTGCATTGCGGATCTGGAAGATGCAGTTGAAAAAAGTATTTTCAGCGTTGAACAGCTTTATCAATATCTGTGTCGCGAGTGGGGCACAATAGAGAGAAATGACTTCTTCGATAAAGTGGTTCGCACCGCTTACGAAAAAATGGATAAAGCGAAAACGTTCCGTAATCCGGTAGATTACTTCTTTATGGAACTGCGTGTTCAGACGGTGAAACAACTGGTGCCCCATGCTGCCCGCAGATTCATTGATCATATAGAAGATATTTATCAGGGCACCTTTAATCATGCATTACTCGAAGATGACAGCCAGGCCAACCGGTTGTTAGAGATTTATAAAGCGGTCGCCTTCAAACAGGTATTCAATCATCACGAAGTGGAGGAGCTGGAATTACAAGGCTATCGGGTGATCAGCGGATTACTGGATATTTACAGCCCGCTGCTGGATATGCCGCTGACCGATTTTACCCGTCTGGTTCAGGAAGACACGCACAAGCAATATCCTATAGAAACCCGTCTGTTGCATAAGGTTTCTGCTAAACATCGTCTGGCTTACAACAATGCTGTGGCGGCTCTGGAAGGGTTACCGGTCGCGGAACATGCCGCGCAGGAGTTTTATTACCGGGCGCGAATGATCCAGGATTATATCAGCGGTATGACTGACCTTTATGCATACGATGAATACAGAAGACTAATGGCGGCTGAGTAATTTTCCCGTCATATTTCGTATGACAGAGGCATTGGCTGTTTTCAGTTATCCGGATCCCTGACTCATGTCAGCTCACCGGGATTTCTGCCCTTGCCGTCTTGCGGTAATACGAATTATTTAGGGTGATAGTTAAGGATTAAATTTAAATGTCTTTAAGTTTCTTTACTGAACTGTTTGAAAGTTCGCCATTTGTAAGCACTGACAATAATTTTTTACCATTGTCCGTTCGACCCTGATGAACTTCACGTTATTAATACTCTCTCAGTATCACGACTACCAAGCAATGCGACTATTTTTGGTTGCCACAATAATTTTAAGAGATCCTGAAAAATGAAAAAATCGAGTTTATTCCTCAGCGCATTAGCGTTAAGCATCGGCATGGCAATGGCCCCGGTTTCTTCTGCACTGGCTGCTGAAACAGCGTCTTCCAGCACCAGTACCACTCAGCTTCCTAGCCTGGCACCTATGCTTGAAAAAGTGATGCCATCCGTGGTGAGCGTTAACGTTGAAGGCAGCGCGCCGGTAAAAACACCGCGTATGGGCCAGCAGTTCCAGCAATTCTTTGGTCAAAATTCACCGCTGTGCCAGGACGGCTCGCCGTTCCAGGGTTCTCCGGTTTGCCAGGGCGGTGGTCAGGGGCCGGACGGTCAGCCTGTGCCTGAACAGAAAGAAGATTTCCGCGCGCTGGGCTCCGGTGTCATCATTGATGCCGACAAAGGTTATGTTGTCACCAACAACCATGTGGTGGATAACGCCACTAAAATCACTGTGCAGCTCAACGATGGCCGCAAGTTCGACGCGAAAGTCATCGGTAAGGATCCGCGTTCTGACATCGCCGTTATTCAGTTAGAAAATGCGAAAAACCTGACGGCGATTAAGATGGCTGATTCCGAACAACTGCGTGTGGGTGATTACACCGTGGCAATCGGTAACCCGTATGGTCTGGGCGAAACCGTGACTTCCGGTATTGTTTCCGCACTGGGTCGTTCCGGCCTGAATATTGAGAACTACGAAAACTTCATCCAGACTGATGCGGCAATTAACCGGGGTAACTCCGGCGGTGCGCTGGTGAACCTCAACGGTGAACTGATTGGCCTTAACACGGCGATCCTGGCCCCGGACGGCGGCAACATCGGTATCGGTTTTGCGATCCCAAGTAACATGGTGAAAAACCTGTCTAAACAAATGATCGAATTCGGTCAGGTGAAACGCGGTGAACTGGGCATCATGGGGACTGAGCTGAACTCCGAACTGGCGAAAGCCATGAAAGTTGACGCACAGCGCGGTGCGTTCATCAGCCAGGTCATGCCGAAATCCGCCGCTGAGAAAGCGGGCATCAAAGCCGGTGACGTGATACTGAGCATGAACGGTAAACCGATCAGCAGCTTCGCCTCGTTCCGTGCTGATATCGGCACCTTGCCAATCGGTACTAAAGTGACGCTCGGCCTGCTGCGTGAAGGCAAACCGATGAACGTTGACGTCACTATCGAGCAAAGCACTCAGACACCGAAAGTGGAATCCGGCAATATTTATACCGGCATCGAAGGGGCTGAACTGAGCAACGGTGCGGCTGGCGATCAGAAAGGTGTGAAAGTCGATGAAGTGAAACCGGGTTCAACGGCGGCGCGCATCGGCCTGAAAAAAGGCGACGTGATCCTGGGTGTGAATCAGCAGAAAGTAACCAATCTGGGTGAGCTGCGTAAAATTCTCGACACCAAGCCAAACGTTCTGGCGCTGGATATTCAGCGTGGCGATACCTCCATTTATCTGCTGGCGCAGTAATTTACGCCTGCAAGACCGCATACAAAGCACGCTCCGGCGTGCTTTTTTTTTGCCTGTTTTCCAGTAACACACATAAATTATGCGGATTTAGCCGGGCAGGTTGGGCATTTGCTTAAAACTGTGACGTTACCCGCAACTTCAATAGGCGCTTTCGCTCTTTGGGCATTTGCATAATGTGTGGGCATCACGGCCTGAGTATGCTGTTTTAACAACGATAAAACAGGCAAGGCAGGGGCTCCATGTCGGCGTATCATCTCGATGCAAAGCTGGCGCAACAAATTGTTGCCCGCACAATGCAAATTATTGATAGTAATGTGAATGTCATGGATGGCCGCGGACGGATTATTGGCAGCGGCGACGATCAGCGTCTTGGTGAATTGCACGAAGGCGCTTTGCTGGCGATTTCGCAGGAGCGTATTGTCGATATCGACGAAGGCGTTGCACGGCATTTGCACGGTGTACGTCCGGGTATCAATTTGCCGCTGCGTATCGACGGTCAGATCGTAGGCGTTATCGGTCTGACGGGCAACCCGTCCCAGTTGCGTCAGTATGGCGAGCTGGTATGTATGACGGCGGAAATGATGCTCGAACAGGCGCGCCTGTTGCATATGCTGGCGCAGGACAGCCGTCTGCGTGAAGAACTGGTGCTTAACCTGATCCGTGTGGATGAGCTTTCACCGGCGCTGATGGAGTGGGCGCAGCGTCTGGGCATCGACCTGAACCGGCCACGCGTTGCGGCAGTGGTAGAAGTAGACAGCGGACAGCTTGGTGTGGATTCCGCCATGGCCGAACTGCAGCAGTTGCAAACCTTGCTGACTACGCCGGAACGCGACAACCTGATCGCTATCGTTTCCCTCACTGAAATGGTGGTGCTGAAACCGGCGCTGAACAGCTACGATCGCTGGGATCCGGACAGCCACCGTCAGCGCATTGATCATCTGCTGTCGCGCATGACCGAAACCGGACGCCTGCGCGTGCGCATTTCCCTGGGTAACTTCTTTACCGGCCCCGGCAGTATCGCCCGTTCTTACCGCACCGCACGCACCACCATGACGGTAGGCAAGCAGCGGATGCCGGAACAGCGCTGTTATTTCTATCAGGATCTGATCTTACCCGTGCTGCTCGACAGCCTGCGTGGCGGCTGGCAGGCCGACGAACTGGTGCGTCCCCTGGCGCGTCTTAAAGCGACGGATGGCAATGGATTACTGCGGCGCACATTGGTGTCGTGGTTCCAGAATAACGTTCAGCCGACTGCGACCTCTAAAGCATTGTATATTCATCGTAATACACTGGAATATCGCCTTAACCGTATCTCGGAATTAACCGGTCTGGATCTGGGTAATTTCGACGATCGTTTATTGCTCTACGTCGCTCTGCAATTAGATAATAACCATCTGTGACAGCCATCACAGCTGTTTCATTTTTTGTGAAACAACTCCCATGTGGCTGGGCATTTGCCTCAGGATAAATGCAACGGGCTGTTTATGCTTGGAAGATTGCCCAATGAGTAAAAGGAACGTTGTTCATATACTGGCTGCGTTCCTTCCTCTCTGAACCCTACAGTTCTGTGAATGGAATGACTTTTATCTCTGTTTAGAGGCGTTGTCATTAATTCCGGAGAACACCATGGAAACTACCGTTTCAGCAGCCAGTGCTGTCAAAAAAAGAACTAACGCGCGGTACTGGATAGTGGTGATGTTATTTATTGTCACCTCATTTAATTACGGCGATCGTGCCACGTTATCCATTGCCGGTTCGGCAATGGCCAAAGATATCGGGCTGGATTCCGTCGGGATGGGTTATATCTTCTCGGCATTTTCCTGGGCTTATGTCATCGGTCAAATACCCGGTGGCTGGCTGCTCGATAAATTCGGTTCGAAAAAAGTCTATTTCTACAGCATTTTCATCTGGTCTTTATTCACCCTGTTGCAGGGCTTTGTTGATGTCTTCAGCGGCTTCGGCATTGTTGTTTCATTGTTTGCCTTACGTTTTCTGGTCGGTCTGGCCGAAGCGCCGTCCTTCCCCGGCAACAGCCGTATCGTCGCCGCCTGGTTCCCGGCTCAGGAACGTGGCACTGCGGTCTCTATTTTTAACTCCGCACAGTACTTCGCCACGGTTATTTTCGCCCCGATCATGGGCTGGCTGACGCATGAGGTGGGCTGGTCACATGTCTTCTTCTTTATGGGCGGCCTCGGCATCATCCTGAGTTTCATCTGGCTGAAAGTGATCCACGATCCGAAAAATCATCCGGGCGTCAATCAGGCCGAACTTGATTACATGGAAGCCGGGGGAGCGCTGATCAATATGGATCAGAAGATCGCCCAAAAAGTCGTCGTCAAAGGCGAAAAAACCTTCCAGCTGAAGCAGTTACTGAAATCCCGCATGATGATTGGCATTTATATTGGCCAGTACTGCATCAACGCGCTGACCTATTTCTTCATTACCTGGTTTCCGGTGTATCTGGTTCAGGCGCGGGGTATGTCGATACTGAAAGCGGGTATGGTGGCTTCGGTACCGGCGATTTGCGGATTTCTCGGCGGTGTGCTGGGCGGGATCATTTCCGACTGGCTGATGCGCAGAACCGGCAACCTGACACTGTCGCGCAAGGCTCCGATTGTGATTGGCATGCTGCTGTCGATGTCGATGATTTTCTGCAACTACGTCGATACCGAATGGATGGTGGTCGGCATTATGGCATTCGCTTTCTTCGGTAAAGGTCTGGGGGCGCTGGGCTGGGCGGTGATGGCCGATACCGCACCGAAAGAAATCAGCGGGCTGAGCGGCGGTTTGTTCAACATGTTCGGTAACGTCTCCGGCATCATCACGCCGATCGCTATCGGCTACATTATCGGGACGACCGGCTCCTTCAACGGTGCACTGATTTATGTCGGCGTCCACGCGCTGCTCGCTGTGGTGAGTTATGTATTTATTGTGGGAAAAATCGAACGTATCCAGCTTCGTCCGTACGCCAGTACAGGCAGCATAAAAGGAGAACTGTGATGAGTACGCAATCCTCACCCGTCATTACTGATATGCAGGTCATTCCGGTGGCCGGGCATGACAGTATGCTGATGAATATCGGTGGCGCACATGGCGCTTACTTCACCCGCAATATCGTTATCCTCACAGACAGCGCCGGGAATACCGGTGTGGGCGAAGCGCCGGGGGGTGAGGTGATTTACCACACGCTGACGGAAGCTATTGCTCAGGTGAAAGGCCAGGAAGTCGCGCGCATGAACCGGCTGGTGCACCAGATCCACATGGGCAATCAGTCCTCTGATTTTGACTCTTTCGGCAAAGGCGCATGGACTTTCGAGCTGCGTGTTAACGCCGTCGCCGCACTCGAAGCCGCACTGCTGGATCTGATGGGCAAATTCCTCGGTGTGCCGGTATGTGAACTCCTCGGGCCGGGCAAACAGCGGGATGAAGTCACGGTGCTCGGTTATCTGTTCTATATCGGTGACCGGCAGAAAACCGATTTGCCTTATCAGACTGGGGAGCGCGTTAACCATGACTGGTATCACCTGCGTCATCAGGAGGCCATGAACAGCGAGGCGGTAGTGCGGCTGGCCGAAGCGGCGCAGGATCGTTATGGCTTCAGGGATTTCAAACTTAAAGGTGGCGTATTGCCGGGCGAGCAGGAGATCGAGGCGGTTAAAGCACTGGCAAAACGGTTCCCGGATGCGCGGATCACCGTCGATCCGAACGGCGCATGGCTGCTGGATGAAGCGATCGGTCTGTGCAAAAACCTGCACGGTATCCTCAGTTATGCCGAAGATCCGTGCGGCGCGGAGCAGGGTTTTTCCGGTCGTGAAGTGATGGCGGAATTCCGCCGCGCCACCGGTTTGCCGGTCGCCACTAACATGATCGCTACCAACTGGCGTGAGATGCAGCACGCGGTCATGTTGCAGTCGGTGGACATTCCGCTGGCGGACCCACACTTCTGGACGATGCACGGTGCGGTGCGTGTCGCTCAACTTTGCGATGAATGGGGCCTGACGTGGGGTTGTCATTCGAATAACCATTTCGATATTTCGCTGGCGATGTTTACTCATGTCGGCGCGTCCGTACCGGGTAAGCCGACGGCAATAGATACGCACTGGATCTGGCAGGAAGGCAGCCAACGCCTGACCAAAGAGCCGCTGCAAATTGTGAACGGGAAAATCAAAGTGCCTGAAAAACCGGGGCTGGGTGTGGAGATCGACATGGATCAAATCCATCGTGCCCACGCGCTGCACCGGACACTGCCGACCGGTGCGCGCAACGATGCCGCCGCGATGCAGTATCTGATCCCCGGCTGGACATTCGATCGTAAGCGCCCGGCACTCGGGCGCGGTTAACGGAATCTGAATTGACTAAGGAGTCAGCATGACCTCTTCATCTACACCTAAAATTGTCTCCATGCAGGTGATCCCGGTCGCCGGGCACGACAGTATGTTGCTTAATCTCAGCGGCGCACACGCCCCTTTCTTCACCCGCAACATCCTGATCCTCAAGGACAGCAGTGGTCACACCGGCGTCGGCGAAGTGCCGGGCGGCGAGAAAATTCGTCAGACGCTGGAGGATTCTGCGTTGCTGGTGATCGGCAAAACTCTGGGCGAATACAAAAATGTGATGACTGCCGTGCGGGAGAAATTTGCCGACCGTGATGCGTCAGGCCGGGGTTTGCAGACCTTTGATTTACGCACCACCATTCACGTCGTGACGGCGATCGAAGCTGCCATGCTTGACCTGCTCGGCCAGCATCTGGGCGTCACCGTGGCCTCATTGCTGGGCGACGGACAACAGCGTGATGAAGTCGAAATGCTTGGTTATCTGTTCTACGTCGGCGACCGTAATAAAACGTCGCTGGGCTATCAGAGCCAGCCGGGCGACAGCTGCGACTGGTATCGCCTGCGCCACGAGGAAGCGCTGACACCGGCGGCGGTAGTGCGTCTGGCGGAAGCCGCGTATGAGAAATACGGTTTTAATGATTTCAAATTAAAAGGCGGCGTGCTGGCCGGGAGCGAAGAGGCCGAAGCCGTGACGGCGCTGGCGCAGCGTTTCCCACAGGCGCGGATCACGCTCGATCCTAACGGTGCCTGGTCGCTGAATGAAGCGATCGCGCTGGGCAAACAACTGCGCGGTGTGCTGGCGTATGCGGAAGATCCGTGTGGCGCAGAGCAGGGCTTCTCCGGGCGTGAGGTGATGGCCGAATTCCGCCAGGCGACCGGTCTGCCGACGGCCACTAACATGATCGCCACTGACTGGCGTCAGATGGGGCATACCATCCAGCTGAAATCCGTCGATATTCCGCTGGCGGATCCGCACTTCTGGACGATGCAGGGGTCGGTTCGCGTGGCGCAGATGTGCCACGAGTGGGGGCTGACCTGGGGTTCGCATTCTAATAATCACTTTGATATCTCGCTGGCAATGTTCACCCAGGTAGCCGCCGCCGCGCCGGGTAAAATTACCGCCATCGACACCCACTGGATCTGGCAGGAAGGCAATCAGCGCCTGACCAAAGAACCGTTGCAGATCAAAGGCGGTAAAGTGCGCGTACCGGAACAACCGGGACTGGGCGTTGAACTGGATATGGATCAGGTGATGAAAGCCCACGAGCTGTACAAAGGCATGGGACTGGGCGCCCGTGACGATGCACAGGGCATGCAGTTCCTGATACCGGACTGGAAGTTCGATCCGAAAAAACCGTGTCTGGTGCGGTGATCGCCGGCCAGATCCCGGCCATTAAAAAAGCCTCTCCCGTGAGAGGCTTTTTGCATTCAGCGCTGCGGATCAGCGACGTGCGTGTGCCGCTGCGGCTTCGATCTGTTCATCGGATGGACGTATACCGGTATACAGCACGAACTGTTCCACGGCCTGTAGCGCGGCCACTTCTTCACCGGTAATGATTTTCTTGCCGTGTTCACGGCCATAGCGGATCAGCGGCGTTTCGGTGGCTTGTGCGACGACGACGTCAAAGACGATACTGGCACGATCAATCACGGCCGGTTCAAACGCCAGAGAGTCCGCTTCCGGTGTCCCCGGCATGCCGATGGGTGTGACGTTAACCACCATATCAACGGCCAGATCGCCGACTTCTGCTTTCCATTCGTAACCGTATTCTTCTGCCAGTGCACGGCCGTTGGCTTCGTTACGGGCGATGATATAGCCGGTTTTGAAACCTGCGTCACGAATAGCTGCCACCACGGCTTTACCCATACCGCCGCTGCCGCGCAGGGCGAAAACGGCGTCGCGCGGCACCTGATGGCTGTCGAGCAGTTTGGCGACTGCGATGTAATCGGTATTGTAAGCGCGCAGGAATCCATCGTCATTAACAATGGTATTCACTGACTGAATGGCAGTTGCGGAAGGATCCAACTCATCAAGGAAAGGAATGCAGGCTTCCTTGAACGGCATCGAGACTGCGCAGCCGCGAATGCCCAGTGCACGTACGCCTTTCACTGCGGCTTCGATGTCCTGAGTGGAAAACGCTTTGTAGACGTAATTCAGGTCTAATGCCTGATAAAGGCTGTTATGAAAACGGGTTCCGAAATTGCCCGGCCGACCGGAAAGGGACATACACAACTGGGTGTCTTTGTTAATTTCCCGACTCATTTCATTCTCCTTTTAAGATGTTCTTAATGACCTTACGGCCTTTTAAGCAACCTTAGCTGAAACGATCAGCCCCGACAATCTGCCTCTGTCTCAAATCGGCTGTTATACTTAACGGATGCGTGAACACGGAGGCTGACATGAATTTAGATCTATTTGATCACCCCGATTTTCACCCCAACTGGCGCGAAGAACTGTGTCCGGGTGCAGTGGTATTGCGCGGTGCGGCGCTGGCAGATGATGCGGCGTTGCTGGCGGAGATCGACCGCATCGCCGGGCTGGTGCCTTTTCAGTATCGCGCCACGCCGGGCGGCTATGCGATGTCGGTGGCAATGACCAATTGCGGTGATGTCGGCTGGGTGACGGACAGGGCAGGTTATCGCTATCAGTCCACCTCGCCGGAAAGTCATCAGCACTGGCCGCCGATGCCGGAATTATTTCGCCGGCTTGCCGTCAGCGCGGCAGAACAGGCGGGTTTTGCGGGCTTTACGCCGGATGCCTGTCTGATCAACCGTTATCAGCCAGGCGCAAAAATGAGCCTGCATCAGGATAAAGACGAGCACGATTTCGGCCAGCCGATCGTGTCTGTCTCGCTGGGTTTACCGGCTGTTTTCCAGTTTGGTGGCATGCAACGCAGTGATAAAACGCAGCGTGTGCCGCTGTTACATGGTGATATTGTGGTGTGGGGCGGCCCGTCGCGGTTGCGTTATCACGGCGTATTGCCGCTCAAAGCAGGCGAGCATCCGCTGACCGGTCAGTACCGGTTTAACCTGACTTTCAGAAAAGCGACGTAATTCCGTGGGGATCAGGCCGTAAAGCACAGGACTTTGTCCGCATTCTGCTTTACACTGCCGCCCTGCAAAAATGACATGTTGAATAAATAATTACTTAGGCGGTAAGCGATGAACGGCGTAATCACAACCTGGTTTGAAGATAAAGGTTTCGGTTTTATCAAAGATGAAAACGGCGATAACCGTTATTTCCACGTGATTAAAGTTGCCAACCCTGAGCTGATTAAAAAAGATGCGGCAGTCACCTTTGAACCGACCACCAACAACAAAGGGCTTTCCGCCTTTGCGGTGAAAGTTGAGCCGGAGAGCAAATACATCTTTATCGCCGGTGAGCGTATCAAAATCACCAGCATTAAATCATTCCTGGCGTTTAACGAAGAAGTCCCGGCAGAGACGAAAATCGATAAAGAAAACGCCGTGCTGTCCGTCGGATTGCTGATGAACCGTATCCGCCCGCAGGAAGAAGAGAAAAAAGCGGAAACGCGCACCATGAAAAAGCTGCTGATCACCACCTTCCAGAACAGCACCTATGTGTTCACCGAAGATGAAATTGACGTGGATGCCACGGTCAAAACGCTGAAAGCGCTGTAATACCCTTCTCAAACCGGTGCACATTCGTGGCACCGGTTCTGTTATCCCCCCTTTTTTAATACGTCACTGTCACTGTCACCGTATCGCTGTAGTTACCTGCAGGCTGGTTGCTTTGCGCCAGATTCACCGACGCGGTGTACGGAAACGATTGTGATGTACCGGTGCCGGTCGCGCTGCTGTTGGTGGAAGCCGTCCATACCGTACTGTCACCTTTAAATATCTGATATTGCAGATAAGAGGTGGTGCCGCCGACGGTTGAGGCCATCTGCCGGTATTGCCCGGACACCGGCACGCTGCTGGTCAGATTGACGGAATAGCTGGCGTTCAGGGTACAGCGTACGCTGATAGTATTTGCCACGACCGTGGTCAGTCCGGAAGGCAGGGCTGCACTGCCGAAACCGACGTTGGGTGCACTGTCGATATAACAGAAATTGGTGACGTTGAGGGTCAGGTTGATATTCCCTGTCGTGGAGCCGGAGTCTGCCAGACACAGTAAGGTACCAATAGCCACTGAACACATATTCCATGTCCAGGAGAGGGGAACGACATCCGTATAGGTGCCGGCGGCCAGATTGGAAATGGCGGCCGGACGGATGTAGAGAGGTAACGTACTGTTGGGGCCGGAAAATAAGCCTAGCAATCCCAGTGCCGTGGTGCTGCTCCAGGTGATGGTATCGTTCTGATTATAAACGGCACTGCAGCTGGCATCTTTGCACAGGCTGTAGGGCAAGTACTGACCCGTTGTCCCGCTGTAAAGTCTTGGCTGTGAGTTGCTGGGATGCTGAGTCACGCCGATCAGGGCGGTGATGGTATTGGTGCCTGCAATGTTAAGCAGTCCGCCGGTACAGCTTAATCCGCTGCCGCCTGATGTGATCAAGGGTGAGGAACTGACGGCAAAGGAGTTCTGTGTGCCCAGCGTGATGGTGCCTGGTGTGGTAGTACAACCCGCTCTTACCAGCGACGACGCGCCCAGCAATAACATCAGTAGCAATCCGCGATGCATCCGCTGCCTGAACATTCTCATGATTTATCTCCAGCTGTGACTTTCGCTGAGCCACCGGGGCATGCCAGCGGGCCGATCTGCTCAATGCTGTGGTAGTCAGGGTTGAGTGTGAAACTGATCCGGCAGACCGAATGATCTTCCGTCCGGATATTCAGTACGTTGTTTTCCTGTAAGTGCGAGAAATAGGCCAGCCCGTCGTAACCCGTGACGGTGGTTTGTTGCGTATTTTGCTCCGTGACCAGCGTGCCGGGCTTCAGGGGCTGTCCGGCAGCGTCATGCAGGGTGATATTGGCGGACAGCACTTTCTCGACGTTGAATTTCACCACCACGCCGCTGCCCTGTTTCACCGCAATACGGTCGTTGACGTTATTGGCGACCACGTCGGCGGGCAGCGGCAGGGTGTCGATTTCTACTTTGGCCGGATAATACGAACTGACGGTCGGGATCAGCAGGTGGCCGTTTCTATCCGTTTTGCCCATTTTCTGATTCTCGTACAGCACCGGAACATCGGCATAATGGTCGGTATCCACCACGATAAAGGCATCGTTGATCTTGTCTGAAAGGAACCAGTCATTGGCCATAAACACCACCGATCCGCTCAGATCCGCCCACCGGGTGTAATCGCCCTGATTGCCGTAGAATCCGCCCTGGATCGTCGCGTAACGGGATTTCCAGGTGGCGTCGGCTTGCCGATACGGATTGTTGCCGCCGCTGTAGGCCAGATTCCAGCCCAGACCGCCGTCGGTTGGCGTGGCTTTACTGGCGCCGGTTTGCTCCTGATAATGACCCGCACTGTCCCGTTGCACACCGGCGTTCAGGTTAATATCGGGGCCAAGCGGAATGATAAATTGCAGCTGTGCGCTGTAGCCGTTATCACCGAGCGTTTTATTGAGCGATAAAAACAGGCTGCTTTGCCCCCACAGCGAGCGGCTGTAGGAAAAATTCACCAGACGGGTATGCGAATTGTCATAGGCTTCGACATCGTAATACCCGATACCCATCGTGCCGTTAGCATGCCCGAACGGCGACGTGCTGAACGTCACCTGATCCGACTGACGGCTTAACCGTGTGTCGCTGGTGTAAGACGTGATGTCCTGATAACCCGCCGTACGTTTTGAGCGCAGTGCTGACAGACTGAATACCGTCGAATAGTAGGAATAGCCCAGCGTGAACTGGTTGCCGTCTTCTTTATCCGTCACGCTTTCGTCGGGCGGCGGGAGCATTTTACCTCCGGCATCGGGCATGCCTGCCGTCGGGTTATCATTAAGCTGTGTCGTTATCTGATTATCACCGCTGACCGGCGGATGATCGGCTTTACTCTGGCTGGCTGAAACACTCAGTGTGCCCCAGGTACCGACCGCGATATCCGCGCCTGCGCCGCCCAGCGCCAGACCCTGTACGGCTTCGGTATGACCGGAAAGCGTCAGATAATTGTTCAGCCCGTAACGGTAAATCCCGCTGAATGCGGCATCCGAATAATCGCCGTTGGTGATGCCATAATTTTTGCGAACGGCCCCGAGTGAGAAATCGAAATCGCTGAGGTTTTTGCGCAGTAAGGTGTTGGAAACATAAAACGGCACGCTGGTCGAAACCTGACGTCCGACCGCATCGGTGGTGACAACCGTCGCTTCACCGGCGCCATTAATATACGGCACGTTGGTCAGGGTAAACGGCCCTGAATTCAGGTTATTACTGCTGGCTTTGTAGCCATTAAGGAACAAATCCACCGTGGTTGGTACCGCCGCCGTACCGCTGTATTGCAGCAACGGATAAGTCACCAGATCCGGCCGGACACCAAAGTTACGGCTGATACGTAAACCGCCCATACGTGCTGAATTACTCCACGTCAGTGAATCGCTGACGAAATCCCCGGCCTGGTAGCTGATCAGGTTTTTCTCGTCTGTGAAACGCCAGAAGGTGTCGTAACGCAGATAGCCATCCTGTGTGGTCTGGCCGCCGTTGCTGCTGTCGATGTTATCAACGTTATAGCGGTAAGTGCCGGTATTGGTGACCAGCCCGAGGCCGCTGAATAAACGTTGCTCCATCCAGGTGGCGATAGTTTTCGCTCCGCCGGGGGAATCGGTGTAGTAGGAATCATAGTTAAACAGCAGGCCGGTGCTGCTTTGCGACGGCGTGTAGTTCATCAGGGGATCACCACTGATATTCTGGTTCGGCAGCCAGGCGTCCGGCACGCTGAGTATCAGCTGCTGGGTGGCCGAATCGTATTTCGCTTTCACGTCCGGCAGTTCACCGACATTAATCAACCCCTGCCGGCCGTTAATATGAATATGATTTTTCGCCAGCACACCCGCTTCCACGAAATACGCGTTATTGCGCCAGGTGACCGGTACGACCTGATTGTCGGTCTGGCCGTTGACCACAATCGACAGATAAAACAGGGCGTCTGTGACCACCGGTGCAGCACGCGGGGCATCGGGCAGTGAAGAATATTCCTGCGCCTGTGCGCTGAAGGTACTCAGGCATAACAGGCACAGGCTTCCCCGAAAATACAGTGGTCGCTGATGACCTTTCCGGAGAAGACGTCTGATTGGCATCCTTTGCAGCTCCTGCTGTTACTGGCCGCGCGCGATAACAATCGGTTGGGTGTTATCCGCTATCTGCGCATTGAGCTGCGCACCCGGCGTCACCCCCGCCGGCACCGGCCAGCGCATTTGCTGCCCCGGCAATACATAACCCATAAAACCGCCGACCAGGGTTTTCACCCCCTGTTTCTGATTGCCGGTGGCGGACCAGAACACGTTGCTCAGCCGCGCATGCACGATGCCGGTATTGCGCACCTGCAAATACGTTTTCCCGTTTTCGGATACCGTACGCCAGCTGAGGATCGGGCGCGTTGCCGTGGAAGGATCACGCTTCACGTCGCTACGATCATGGGTCCACAAACTGCCGCCATCCATAAATAGCGGAAGCAGATAACGCATCTGCAATTGCAGGCCGACCACCGCTTTGTCTTTCCCCTGTGAGGAATCATTCAGCGGGGAAGGGATCTCATCAATAATGATGCGGTACGCCTGCTCGGTATTGGCCGCAACCGGGGTATTGCGGATCAGCCGGATCAACTGACGCTGACCCGGTGGCACGGTCGCGAAAGGCGGGCTGGCGACTACGTTGCTTTGATCGGCGTATTTCTCGTTAAAATTCTCCTGCTTCCAGGCGAGTACGCGCACCTGCAAGGACACCGGTTCCGCGCCACGGTTTTCCAGCCACAGGGCGGATCCGTTCTGATCGGATTCAATAATCTGATAGACCGGCCAGACCAGCACTGAACTGGCAGCCTGTGCGGTCAGGCAAGACAGAAAAGTCCAGGTCAGTGCGGCGGTGGCGAACAGGCGTAAAAGCAATGTCTTCATATTTCTATATCCTGATAATTCAATAGGTTAATGTCACGGTGACCGTGTCGGTATACGTCCCGGCGGAAGGCAGGGGGCTCACAGCGTATAAGCGTGCATAAACCGGATAGGTTTGGGTGGTAGCCGGAAAGCTGGGGATGGACATCACCAGCGCGCCATCGCCCCATACCTGGCTGCGGGCGGCGTCGCGAAAAAGCTGGTAGCCGAGCTGATCGGGATTACTGGTGTTTTGCATAAAGCGCCGGGTGGCGGTGCCCCCGTGGATACCGTAATCCATGGCAATACTGACGGAGGCACCCGGCGTGCAGGTCACTACCACGGACCCGGCGCCCGTGCTGCTGACCGTATCGACGTTGCTGGTGAGGGACGACATGGAACCGAAGTTGATGGTGCCGAGATTGGTGGTCGGGCTGGAAAGTGAGCTGCCAAATACGCAGCCATTGGTGAGAGTGGCTGAAACGGTAAATGTGCTGGTAGCTGTGGCGGCACGCGCTGAACTGCATAACATCAGCGGCAATAACATCAGCGACAATAAAACCAGCGGCAATAATACCCTCACCGGTAATAACGCGGTCGGAACCCGCTGGCGGCCAGGCATCATCACCTCTACCAGGATACGGTGACATTCACCGTATCCTGATAAACACCGGCAGCGGGCGTGGTTTGTGCCGGAACGCGGCCATAGACCGTGCTCCATTGATCCGCGCCGTTACCGGTGCCGCTGACGCCGGTGGTGTTGTCCCACACCGTGGTGCGGGCGGCCGTGGTATAAAGATTGTAAAGCAGGGTGGAAGCGCTGTTGGTGGTGTTCACCATTCGCCGCGCCGTGACCACGCCGCTGCTGCCGCCATCCATGACAATTTTGTACGTCACCCCGCTCACGCATTTCACGCGGATCGATCCCGCCAGTTGTGCGCTGGTCGCATTCACCGCGCTGGTGAGCGATGCATAATTGCCAAAATTCAGCGTACCGAAACTGGTGCTGCCGGACGTCGTGGTTCCCGCTTCACAGGCGGGCAGCAACGTGGCACTGATGCCTATTGTTGCCGCCTGACTCAGTGAAATATACCCTTGCATTGACACCAGCAGTGCGGCTGGCAGTAGCAGCAGTACCTTGATGTCCATGATCTTTCCTTCCTTGAACCGAAAGCCAGTCAGAGGCGGAACCGACTCTGATGGAAAAACTCTTACCAGGAAAGAGTGGCAACAACGGTATCGTTATAGGTGCCCGCAGCCGGTGTGGTACTGGTCTGATCGGCAGGCAGCACACGACCGTAAATCGGAATGTTTTGCGCCGTGGTGCCTGTCGTGAGCGTAATCGGCGTATTAATCGCGATTTCGGTAGTCCGTGCGGTATCGGAATAGAGGCGGTAAGGAATGCTGTTACCGCTGGATGTCATGGTACGCAGCCCGCCGGTTGCCGCCAGTCCGCCGTTCAGTGACAGCGTCGGGGTCAGTCCGGTGCTACAGGTGATCGTGACTGCACCGGTGCCGTTGGCCCCGAATACCGTCCCGTTAATGACGCTGGTCAGATCGGCGTAGTTACCAAAGTTCAGTGTACCCCACTGGTTGGTCCCCCCCGTTGATGTGCCGTTACCGACCGTACAACCGGTGCTGATGGTCAGCTGAACGCCTACCTGTCCTGTTAAAGTACCGGCTGCCTGTGCGCCAGCGGCTAATGTCAGCGTTGCAGCGGCAAGAACGGCCAGCAATAATGATTTTTTTTCGCCCATGATGACTCCCAAAAACAGCTTACACCGTTGTGTATTCATGCAACGTCGTTGCATGTGGAAATCCTCTGGTGATGAATAATTAACGCTAAAAACTGCAAAAAAGCCGGTAAGAAACAGCGTGCAGGCCGGGTGTTATGTTTTCCCTTCACAACGGAGCGGAACCCTGACCTTATGTGCATGATGAAGAACGCCATCATGGTTAAATATAAGTTAATAAATTTACCTTAAGGTAATC
>NZ_JAFMOS010000563.1 GCF_019049755.1 Rahnella perminowiae | reverse complement strand
ACTTTGAGAGATAAAACTTAATACGCTGTACAACACGCTGGAGTGCACATGAAAACCAAACTGAACGAACTGCTCGAATTCCCTTGTCCCTTTACCTACAAAGTAATGGGCCTGGCACAACCCGAGCTGGTAGACCAGGTTGTGGAAGTCGTGCAACGCCATGCGCCTGGCGATTACAATCCTCAGGTAAAACCGAGCAGTAAAGGGAATTACCACTCCGTTTCAATTACGATAACTGCGACTCACATCGATCAGGTCGAAACCCTGTACGATGAGCTGGGCAATATCGAAATTGTCCGCATGGTGCTGTAAGCCCTTTCTGACCGATCCGCGCGGGAGCCACACTGTCGCGCGTTTTTCCCCCTCTTGATTGACGATAACTGCCGTGCAACCACAAAATTCGCAAGAACGTATCGTACTGCGCCAGCTTGGCCTTCAGCCCTATGAGCCGGTTTCTCTGGCCATGCACCATTTTACGGAACACCGCAACGCCGACTCGCTTGATGAGATCTGGCTGGTTCAGCATCCCCGTGTATTTACGCAGGGGCAGGCTGGCAAAGCCGAACATGTCCTGATGCCCGGTGATATTCCGGTTATCCAGAGCGACCGTGGCGGCCAGGTGACGTATCACGGTCCCGGTCAGCAGGTGATGTACGTGATGGTGGATTTGAAACGCAAAAAACTGGGTGTTCGTCAGCTGGTGACGGCGATTGAACAAACGGTAGTCGATACGCTGGCGCATTTCTCCATTGAAGCTTACCCGCGCGCGGATGCACCGGGTGTATATGTCGGGGGTAAAAAGATTTGTTCGCTGGGATTACGGATCCGCAAAGGATGTTCGTTACACGGTCTGGCATTAAATATTGATATGGATCTCGAGCCTTTCCGTCGCATCAACCCCTGTGGTTACGCCGGCCTTGAAATGACGCAGGCGAGCCTCGAGAAGCCGGGGCTGACGGTCGATCAGGTGATGCCTGTTCTGGTGAAATGTTTTAACCATCGTCTTGATTACCTGCAGGTTGATTACCTGCCCTGGCAGGTTGAACATTATGCCTCTTCAGCGCAGTGATTTTTGGCCGTTGCCCCCGGCGTTAATCTTTTCCCGCATACCTCGCGTTTCCGGGATTTATCAGGCGCGCGGGAAAATATTTACACACTATTAACACCGTCTCAGCCCTCGCAATGAATCGTTAAAATAATCAGTCTTTTCAAAAGACTAAATGCGATAAAAAGTGATTTCATCGAGACCACTTCTTCTTTAAAGTTAAAAAATTGCACTATTTAGCACTTCCGGCCATGACGAAGGGCTGAACGAAGAGATGCTTCAATGATATAATTTCCGCATTATTTCTACTTTTTTTGATGAATCAGCCAGTTCATTGAATGTCCTGAAAAAACTCGGGTAACGAGTGACAAACCTGGAAGCTGCAAGATTATGAGTAAACCGATTCAGATGGAACGCGGTGTCAAATACCGCGATGCAGATAAGATGGCGTTAATTCCGGTGAAAACCGTGGTCAGTGACCGGCAGGAAATGTTACGTAAGCCGGCATGGATGAAAATCAAACTGCCAGCCGACTCAACGAAAATTCAGGGCATTAAATCAGCACTGCGCAAAAATGGCCTGCATTCTGTTTGTGAAGAAGCGGCCTGCCCTAACCTTTCCGAGTGCTTCAACCACGGTACCGCAACATTCATGATCCTCGGTGCCATTTGTACCCGTCGCTGCCCGTTCTGTGATGTGGCACATGGTCGCCCGACAGCTCCGGATACTAACGAACCGGAAAAACTGGCGCAGACCATTTCTGATATGGGTCTGCGTTATGTAGTCATCACCTCCGTTGACCGTGATGATCTGCGCGACGGCGGGGCTCAGCACTTTGCAGATTGTATTACGGCTATCCGCGCGAAAAACCCAACCATCAAAATCGAAACTCTGGTGCCGGATTTCCGTGGCCGTATGGATCGTGCGCTGGAAATCCTTAATGCAAGCCCGCCTGATGTGTTTAACCACAATCTGGAAAATGTGCCGCGTGTTTACCGTCAGGTTCGTCCGGGCGCAAACTACGAGTGGTCACTGACGCTGCTGCAACGTTTTAAAGAAGCACATCCTGAAATACCCACTAAATCAGGACTGATGGTCGGCCTGGGCGAAACGAATGAAGAAATCATCGAAGTGATGCGCGACCTGCGTCGTCATGGCGTGACGATGCTGACACTCGGCCAGTATTTACAGCCAAGCCGTCATCATCTGCCGGTGCAGCGTTATGTCAGCCCTGAAGAGTTTGATCAGATGAAAGAAGCGGCGATGGAAATGGGCTTCACCCATGCGGCATGCGGTCCGTTCGTGCGTTCTTCTTACCACGCCGATCTGCAAGCGAAAGGATTAGAAGTTAAGTAACATCTCGTAACTTCTTTGTCTGACAAAAACAAAAAGGTTGTTCGCAAGAACAACCTTTTTCGTTTGGCTAAAGGGCCGGGAACTGTCGCTCTGAAGACTCAGTCTTTATGCTCAACACGTTCAGCAGGCTTCTCTTCTGCGGTTTTTTCAGCAGAAGCGGGAGCAGGATCATCATTCATGGCTTTCTTGAAGCCACGCAGTGCCGCGCCCAGGTCGCCGCCCAGAGAACGGAGTTTGCTGGTACCGAACAACAAAACGATCAGCACGCCGACCACCAACAATTTAGTAATACTTAGACCTTCCATACATACCTTCTTAACACTGAGTGCTGGAAAACAGCAATAGCTATATGCCGTTATTAACGGCCATTCGCGACGTTAATACAACCCGAAAATGTAACAGAACGGATCCAGAACTGTGCGCATAGTGACCAGAGTGAGCTATTATGAGCGTGAACAGTACGCTCATAAAGTATTTCTGTTTTTATTTACCGGGCAACCCTCTCCCCCGGCATGTTTGTTTTCGACCCGATGATCCCTCCGGCTTACCACCTGCAATGAAAATCCATGCGGAAAACGCTTCATACCATCCGGCTTAGCGGTATTCATCACTGCGGACTGCATTGCGTAAAACGGACGAAACCGGGTGGAAATTGCAGAATAACGGTCTGCACTCCCGGCTTCAGCCCGCCTTACCGGTCAGATAAAGCGGCTCAGGAACGCCTGTGTCCGCTGATGTTTCGGACTGACCAGGACATCTTCCGCGGCCCCCTGCTCAACGACAACCCCGCGATCCATAAACACTACGCGGTCTGCTGCCTCTTTCGCAAAGCCAATCTCATGCGTCACCACTATCATCGTCAGCCCCTGCATGGCCAGATCCCGCATAGTGGCCAGAACTTCGCCGACCAGTTCAGGGTCGAGCGCTGACGTCGGTTCATCGAACAGCATCAGTTTAGGTTTCACCGCCAGCGCACGGGCTATAGCCACACGCTGTTGCTGACCGCCGGAAAGATGGCGCGGATAAGCATTGGCTTTATCGCTCAGGCCGACTTTTTGCAGCAACTCATGCGCATATTTCTCCGCTTCATGGCGGCTTTCTTTATGCACACCCACCGGTGCTTCAATGATATTTTGCAACACAGTCATGTGCGGATAAAGATTGAATTGCTGGAATACCATGCCGATATCCCGGCGCTGCCGCGCAATTGCCCGTTCAGGCAATTTATGCAGACGGTCCCCGCGCAGTTCATAACCTATTTGCTCACCGCCTACCATAATGGAACCGCGATCGATATCTTCCAGATGATTTATACAGCGCAGAAAGGTGGATTTACCCGAGCCCGACGGCCCGAGGATCACCACCACTTCGCCGGGTTTCACATCAAGATCGATTCCCTTCAGCACTTCGTTATCACCATAACTTTTATGCACGTTACGGGCGATCACCAGTGATGCTTGTCCGGACGACTGTGTGTCAGCGTGTAATTGACTCATAAATCCTCCTTCCGGACCATGTCCGGTGTACTGATGATCGGCGCGGTTTTTTCTTCCGCATTGCTTTGACGACGTTTGACGTTAGGCAATGTCCGGCGTGTGCCGCGGGAATAATAGCGTTCAATTGCAGACTGCCCAAGATTGAGCAATGACGTGATAAACAGATACCAAATCACTGCCACCATCAGCATAGGTACCACTTCAAAGGTACGGTTGTAGACAGTTTGCACGGAATACAGCAAATCCCCCATGGCAATAACGCTGACCAGCGATGTCGCTTTAATCATACTGATGAGCTGGTTACCGGTCGGCGGAATAATCGACCGCATGGCCTGAGGAATAATGATCCGGCGCAGCGCACGGCCACGACTCATGCCAAATGCCTGTGCGGTTTCCGCCTGACCGTTATCGACTGACAGCAAACCTGCCCGAATGATTTCTGCCATATAAGCCGCCTCATTCAGCGCCAGACCGGCAATGGCAGCAGTCAGCGGGGTGATCAGATCATTCGTATTCCAGCTCAGATATTGCGGACCAAACGGGATCCCCAACACCACACGCGGGAACAATGTCGACATGTTGTACCAGAACAATAACTGCACCAGCAGCGGCGTACCGCGGAAGAACCAGATATACAGCCCCGCTAATTTCCTGAGCAATATGCTGTCAGAAAGACGGGCAATGGCCAGCATCAGGCCGATGAACACTCCGAGCAGCATCGACACCACAGTAAGGCCGAGCGTGACGCCCAGGCCTTTGAGCACCGAACCTTCCGTGAACCATTGCGCCACCACATGCCATTCGAAGTTCTGGTTGTGCGAAACCGCCCAGATCACGTCAGCGGCAATCAGCAGCACCACTATCCAGGCCACCCAGCGGCCGTAATGACGCGGGGCGTGGGAAAACTCAACGTTGCGTCGCGGATCCTGCGTATAGTCGTCCCTGACTGCCGGTGTTGAACTATACGTTTTATCAGTCATTTAGGCTGCGCCTTTGCCAGGTTAATACCCGGTGCCGGGATCATATTGCCTTCCAGGCCCCATTTTTTCATGATGATGGCATACGTGCCGTTGTCGAACAGTTTTTGATAACCGGCGAGGATCGCGTCACGAACCGGTGAATCTTTGGCAACGACCGTCCCCTGGAAGATATCGCCAAAGCCATTTGATTTGCCGGTACCGGTCAGTTCAAGCTGGCCGTTGGCTTTTTCCACAAAATAGGTCAGCGGTGCCTGAGAAGAGAAGAATGCGTCGGAACGGTTAGAACGAACCGCCAGAATCGACGTTGGCTGATCGGCAAATGACTGTACTGTCACCGCCGGTTTACCGTCTTTAACGCACACGTCAGACTGCTTACGGATCACCTGTTCAGCAGAACCGCCCGCCATCACGGCAATGCGTTTACCGCAGGTATCATCGAGGGAACTGATGTTTTCCGGGTTACCTTTGCGCACGCCGAAAACAACGTATTCTTTGACGAAATCAATGAAATCATTTTTTGCCTGACGGTCAGGATAATCGCCAATCGGGCCGATACCCATCTGGTAGCGCCCTGCGGCCATGCCACTGAGGATGCCGGATAAACCGCTCACGGAAGCATGCTCTATTTTTACACCCATCACTTGTGCCAGCGCGTGCGCCAGATCCGCACTCGCACCATCCAGGCCATTGGCACCGGTCACAATCTCATACGGAGGGAATGAGCCATTGTTCACAGAGGTCATCACGCCTGACTTCTGAATATCCGCAGGTAATTTTGCATGGATCGCCGGATCCATCGTCTGAGCCGGGATTGTCACATTTTCAGCAGCAAAGGCATTTATCGAAGATACGGAAAGTAATGCAGCAGTCAGTACAGCAGCCTGACGGAGTTGTTTTGCCATCATTCTTTTATTTCCTCTGTGTTAAAAGTCGGTCTGTGAGTTTATGAATGTTGTGTATTTTAGAGTGGTTACCTTCCGTGGCAGCTTTCCGGGTGTTTCTATTTATGGTGACTGATATAAGAAATAAACGCGTTCCCTGGTGAGGGCGCGGTACTGCATGAAATCTGAGGCAGCCGTTGAGGACCGGCCACACAGCGTTAGTCGTTACGCAGTTGCGGTAAACCAAAACGGCGGTTTGCCAGCACTGGTAATACTTTTCGGGCATGAGCCAGACGATCTTTATCCAGTTCAGCAAATACCAGTGCCGGGGCTTCGGCGGCGCGGGCAATCGCCACACCCAGCGGATCGACGACCATGCTGTTGCCAATATTGCGCTCGCCGCATTCACCCACCGCCACCATATAGGTGGTATTTTCCAGTGCACGTGCCGTGACCAGTATTTCCCAATGCATTTCTTTCAGCGGGCCTTTCACCCATGCGGCGGGCAGCACCAGTACGTCGGCTCCATCAAGCACCAGGCGACGTGCCAGCTCCGGAAAACGCACGTCATAGCAGGTCATCAGGCCGACAGTAAACCCGGCGACATTCACCAGCGGCGGCACTTCGTCGCCTGCGGTGACGTTTTTAGATTCCTGAGAAGAGAACGCATCATAAAGATGCAGCTTTCTGTATTCAGAAATAATTTCGCCATTCCGCAGGGAAATCAGCACATTATAAGCACGGCCATCCGGTGCGGGCGTATGGACACTCATCATGGTGGTCATCTGATTCCCCCTGCTGGCCGCCAGCATCTGGCTGACAAACGGACCATCAAGAGGTTGTGCCGCTTTTAAAACCAAATCCGGATCGGTAATATCGCGCGCCAGAATGCCTTCCGGCAGCACCAGCAAATCCACCCCCGCTTCCAGCGATTTCGCCATCAGCGAAAGACAAGTTTCGACATTCGCTTCCCATTCACGGGAAACGGCAAACTGACCTAATGCAACTTTCATTTTTGACTCCCCTGTCGCTCATGGGTCAAAGCGATCGGTTAAGTGTTACTGAGCAAAGTTCGGGAACAAATCTCGCGGCGTCAGGCGCTTAGCACTCAGCCCCTGTGCATATAATTCCTGCGCAAAATCATCAATCATCTTTTCATTGGCGGCGTAACCGTTTGCATTCCAGTCCGCAGGTAAATCGGCCACGGTGCGGCGTAAATCATCCAGCAGCCATGGCGTGGTATCGGCGTAT
This sequence comes from Rahnella perminowiae, assembly GCF_019049755.1. GTDB lineage: Bacteria > Pseudomonadota > Gammaproteobacteria > Enterobacterales > Enterobacteriaceae > Rahnella > Rahnella perminowiae. Next base: position 13,137 of record NZ_JAFMOS010000563.1, on the reverse strand, counting down.
TTTGCGCGCTTATCCATCCAGATTTCATAAGAACGGTTAATGATGTCGCTCAGTGCCTGCGGCAACCACGGATGCTCTTCGGCCAGCGCAGGTTTGACCGCCAGCAGGTGGATACCGGGGATATACCCGACGCGGTTGAAATAGGCCAGTTCAGCGGCACGGAAATCCGGCTGGAACTGACGGAAACCGGAATCAGGCTTGAAAAAGCCCTCAGGCATAAACGGTGTAAATACCGCATCCAGCCAGCCTTCCTGTAATAACGCCATCAAAGGACGCTCTTGCGGAACGGCTTCAATGCGTCCTTCGCGGCCAAAACCGGCCAGACGGTCGACAATCGGGTGCGCTTCGGTCAGACGGCCGACATACCAGTTCGCATCTTCAATGCCCACACCTTCCCGTGCCAGCAATGTACGGGTCCAGGTATTGCCGGAATCCTGCCAGCCGGTCAGGCCAATACGTTTACCGGCCAGTTGCGAAAGTTCGGTCAACGGGCTGTCTTCGCGGGTGATGATGCAGCGCTGGCGGAATCCACGCATCAGGAAATGCGGTATCGCCAGCAAATCAGATTCGCCCCGCGCACGCCCTTGTGCATAACGACTGAAAGACACTTCACCCGCATCGTATTTGTCGCTGCTGCCCAGGTTATCAACCAGCGTCCCCACGCGGTCTATCTCAAGATTAAACCCTTCCGGTTTAAGATCGCCTAATGCCAGCGGCGTAAAATAATCCCAGTCACGAACTGCCAGCCTGATGGTAATCGTCACATCTTTCCCCTTAAGTGTCAGCATGGTTGATATGCAGAAAAACAACGGTGCGTTTACAAACCTTCCCGGAAACACACCAAATTTTTTACGAAGGCCCTTATCTTTGCGGCAATGTGATTATTTTATCGCCTCCGTTGGCTAAGTTTGATACTAATGGCATAAATTAATATGTACAATAGAATCTTTGTTACTGAACAAAAGGCATAAAAATGGCAGAAAACGCTCTCGAAAAAACGCTGGATGCAGAATGGTTAGCGACACAATTACAGGATCGTTCCATGCGGGGTATTGCGCTTGAAACCGCGGCGATGATCCGTTCCGGTGTGATCGAGATTGGTTCGCATCTTCCCGCCGTGCGTGAACTCGCGCAGGCGCTGGGAGTCAGTCCGGCCACGGTTTCTGCCGCCTGGGGTCAGTTACGACGTCAGAAAGTGATCGCCGGACGCGGACGCAACGGCGTCTGGGTGTGTGGCGATATGCTGTCACCCAGACCGGCACGCTTTGAAAAAATCGGTAATTTCGGTGAGCATATTATTGCGGATCTGGCCCTGTCGTCGCCGGATCCGGCACTGTTACCTGACCTGCACGAAGCCATGCAGCACGGTGTGGGTGCCGGCAATCTGAACAGCTATCAGCGTGAGGCTATTGCGCCGTCGCTGCTTAAAGCCGCGCGGCAGGACTGGCCCTATGACGCCCCCGCTTTTATGGCGGCGGATGGCGGATTTGATGGGATGAATCTGACGCTGCAAACCCTGCTGATGCAGGGGTCAGTTGTCGCGATTGAAGATCCGACCGCCACACGACTGCTGGATATGCTGGATAATCTGGGCGCACAGGTAATTGCGGTGAAGTGCGACGAATTCGGGCCCATACCGGAGTCACTCAGCCAGGCGTTGCTGAAAAATCCTTCCGCTTTTATTTTTCAGCCACGCACCCATTCACATTGCGGCCACGCAATTAACGCAGAACGTTATGCTGCGCTGGCCGATATCCTCAGCCAAAGTAACACGCTGATTATTGAAGATGACGGTATCGGCCAGTTGTCGCGTTATGCGCCGCTGAGTATGGGCAGCAAGCTACCGGACCGCACGGTGCATGTCCGTTCTTATTCCAAAGCCTACGGGCCGGATTTACGGCTGGCGGTTATCTCGGGTTCACATGATTTAATCAGGCAAATCAAATCATTCCGCAATTTTGGTGCCGGCTGGTCGAGCCGTATTTTGCAGGAAGCGCTGGCGTGGCTGATTAACGATCCGAAAACGCAGCAAGGAATTACGCATGCTAAAACAGTGTATGCGGAACGTCGCAAAGCCATGTCCGATGCATTGCGCATGCGCGGCGTGAATATCCCCGACCGAGACGGGCTGGCGCTGTGGATCCCGGTGCCATCAGAACAGTTTGCGCTGGTGACCCTGGCCGCGCGCGGTATTGCAGTTCTGCCCGGTGAGCGCAGCCGCATCGGGCCGGGGCAATTTATCCGTATCAGCACCAGTCAGGTGAAACCTGAGCAGGTTGATTTGATCGCCGACGCTATCGTGCTGGCGCTGGATGCCTGATTGCTCAGAGTTTTTTGAGCAAATACTTCGGTGATTCCTCGTACTGTGCCCGCGCATAAAAAGTGTGGGCCCGTACGCGGCGGGTATGGCTGTGAACCTCCATCCGGTCACAGCCCCGCTCTGCTGCCAGACGTTCGGCCTCATCCAGCAATTTCTGGCCGATACCGCCGCCACGTGCATGATCGCTGACACACAAATAGCTGATACGGCAAAATTCTCCGGCCAGCGCAATTTGCGGGATGAAATGTAACGAAATAAAGCCGACCGCTTTGCCTTCTTTCTCGGCCACTAACAGACGACTGTCCGGGTTGACGGCCATTTTTGCCACACGCTCTGCTATCGCTTCAGACGTATTGGGATAATCCAAATCCCCCAGTAATTGCGCCAGAACCGGCGCATCCTGCACGGTACCTTCTCTGATCAACATGGTATTTTCTCTTTAAAAAACTGTTACGGAAACACGGCTACACAAGCGTCATAACACGATGTAAACTGAGCGCCTTCACGACTCTGTACCGGGGAGATGACATTCCTCCCAAACCGCCTTTACCGGCTGATGATGTCTGCGCAATCTCGCGAGAGGTTCGTAGCGTTGTGCCCGGACCTTTCTGAATTTCATTTATTTTTTAAGGTATTACTATGTTTAGCACCTTACTTGCAGTCTTTATTGGCGGTGGTACAGGCAGCGTTGTGCGTTGGTATGTCAGTCTCAAAATGAACGGCATGAGTCCGGTACTGCCCGCCGGCACCCTGACCGTGAATCTGGTCGGTGCCTTTATCATTGGCCTGGGCATCGCAATTTTCACCCGCCTGACCCATATCGACCCTGTCTGGAAGCTGCTGATCACCACCGGTTTCTGTGGCGGCCTGACAACCTTCTCCACCTTCTCGCTGGAAGTGGTCTACATGCTTCAGGAGGGCCGCTTCGGTGCCGCGCTGCTGAACATGGCGCTGAACATGGCCGGTTCACTGGCCATGACATTACTGGCGTTTATGCTGGTCAGCTGGTTCAGCGCGCACTAATCCTATCTTCCGGCGATGCCTTTTTTATGACAAGAGGCATCGCTGTGATAAATCTGTGATGGCGGTCCATCTCCTCACGCGCGTATCTTAATGTTTCCTTCATCTTATCTGCAGATAATAGTGTCAGTTCAACCTGGTTTACCTTTGAGGCATGACATGTTTTCTGTTCCAAAAACATCTTCTGAATTCCTGACTGTAGCCCTCTGTGTGCTGACTGTGGTGGCATTTTTGCAGGCATACTTTGCTTAACAGCCCCGCGTAGCCCGCAGCTTTATCTCTTTCCGTAAACGGCGCTTTCTTCCTGATGGCGCCGTTTTCATGTCTATATTGTGCTTAATAGCGCAGAAATAAAAACCGCTTTTTACCCCATTCATAATACAAATATTTACCTGCCTCTCTCTATTCCCTATACTTGAGAATGATCGTTCACAATCCACATCAGCCAAATGACCGGATATCTCATGCATCCCCCACCACAATGCACTAAAGATGCGCGCATCAGCGCACGACGCGACCAGATCATTGCCGCTGCACGTCTGTGCTTTCGCAAGCATGGTTTCCACGCCGCAGGTATGGCTGAAATAGCGAAAACGTCGCAGCTCAGTGTGGGACAGATTTACCGCTATTTCGCCAATAAAGACGCGATAATAGAAGAAATTGTCCGGCGAATTGTGATGAAGAAAATCCGGCTGATGACCGGCAACGCGCACAATCTGCAACAGGTGGCCCACAACCTGGCGCACCGGCGGATCGGCAATTTAAGCGCGCCGTATAAAGAAGATCAGTGCGCCGGACAAAAAGAGCAGGCCGAAATTGACCATGCCCTGATGCTGGAAGTCGCTGCAGAAGCGACCCGCAATCCGATTGTGGAAAAAATCTGGCGTGATTCCGAAAAGCAGCTGTTTAAGGAAGCAAAATCTTTTCTCACTGCCACTTTTCCTCAATTTTCTGATGCTGAAATGACAGCAAAAGTCGAATCCTTAGCCGTGATTTGTGAAGGCACTGCTTTTCGTCGTATGACGACTGTTCACGCCGACGCTGAGCTTCTGGAAGCCTTATACCATCGCTACTTCCAGAGCCTCTTCGAAACGGATTTTACCACCAGCAAACGGGAATAAACTTTTACCATGAGCGCTCACCTGCACGAAAAACGCCTCGGTTATGCCCTTGTTCTCGGCTCGCTCGCCGCACTCGGGCCGTTATGTACAGATTTATATTTACCGGCATTGCCGGAAATGGCGGGCGATCTGAATACGTCCACCGCCAGCGCACAGTTAAGCCTGACCGCAGGTTTACTTGGCCTCGGTTTCGGTCAGTTACTGTTCGGCCCGCTGAGTGACCGTTATGGTCGTATGCGCCCGCTGTTGTGGTCCCTGGCTTTATTGCTGGCTGCATCGGTCTGGTGTGCGGTGGCGCAGGATATCAATCAGCTGATTGTCGCCCGTCTGTTACAGGGCATCGCCGGAGCCGGTGGCGCGGTATTATCACGCGCAGTGGCAAGGGATTTGTATAACGGGCATGAACTGACACGGTTTTTTGCATTGCTGATGCTGGTGAACGGACTGGCACCGATCATCGCCCCGGTACTGGGCGGCGCATTGCTGAGCTGGGTTAACTGGCGGGGAATATTCGGTGTACTGGCGTTTATTGCCATCTTACTGTTCAGCTTCTCATCACTAAAACTGCATGAAACCTTATTGCCCGAACGCCGTGCCCGGGGCGGTATTTTCAGTCTGTTAGGCTCGGTATTCGGCCTGCTGAAACATCGTCCGTTTATGGGTTTATGCCTGACGCAGGGCTTTATTATGGCCGGAATGTTCGCGTATATCGGCGCATCACCTTTTGTTTTGCAACAGATTTACCATCTCAGCCCGCAGATGTTCAGCCTGTGCTTTGCGATTAACGGCATCGGTCTGGTGATTTCCGCCCAGGTCTCTACCCGCCTGAGCCGTCGCTTCGGCGAAATGGCGCTGGTCAAAGCCGGTTTGTGCATCGCCGCAGTGGCTTCTGTGGCGCTGGTGATTTCCGCCAGCCTGAATGCGCCACTCGTGTTGTTGCTGGTGCCCCTTTTCTTCTCTGTGATGGTGATCGGGATTATCAGCCCGAATGCCGGATCGCTGGCGATGCAAAGTCAGGGGAAAAATGCAGGCAGCGCGTCTGCCCTGCTGGGGGTGTGTATGTTTGCACTCGGGGCGATTGCCGTACCGGTAACAGGTTTTGGCAGCCAGCCCGCATTATCGATGGGGCTGACCATTCTCGGCTGCTACGCGATTGCCATCGTGATGTTCGTCATGCTGGTGCGGAAACCGGCGTAAGGTATTGACGCATGACGGACAAAAAAAAACCCGCTTCGGCGGGTTTTTTTAATAAATCGGCTAAAGTCAGATAGCGATAACGTTAGCAGCCGACGGGCCTTTGGCACCATTGGTGATTTCGAACTCTACGCGTTGGCCTTCAGCAAGGGTTTTGAAACCGTTGCTGGAAATAGCAGAGAAATGAACGAAAACATCTTTGCTGCCATCTTCAGGGGTAATGAAACCAAAACCTTTAGATTCATTGAACCACTTAACGCTACCTTTAATCTTAGACATCAAACTTACCTTTACGTGAATGTTGGACACAAAACGTGTGTCAAATACAGTACAGCAACAGATTTCACTTTTGTCCAGAATTCTGATGGCAATAAGCGATAAACCTCTCACTCTTCGCTTTCTGTTACTTTTTTCTGCTGCCAAAAGGGCCGTTAATAGCCGTCTGACATCAAGCGGTTAGAAAAATGAGTCATCATCATTGTTGAAATCATCAGTGTCGAAATCATCATTTCCGAAACCGGGATCCGCATTATCATTACGCAACGACGCATCTTCCCATGAAGGCTGATTGCTGTCGAAACTCTGACTGTTATCGAGGAAGCTGCTGTCAGCCGGATTGAGATCCTGAACCGGCGGTTCTTCGATGATATTGACGATTTCCTGCGGCTGGCTGTGATGGAACATACCGGTCAGCATATCTGCCAGCACCACCCCGCCCGCGACGCCCGCCGCCGTGCGCAATGCACTGCCCAGAAAACCCGGTTGCTGCGGTGCGGCCGGTGCCTGCTGTTGCGGCTGTGAGGCATATTGCGGTTGCTGAGGCGGGTTTCCCCACGCCTGCGTACCAGGAATGGGCTGACTGCCCTGCGACGTCTGGCGTTGCGGTTCAGGCTGAGACGAGCCACCGCCAAACAAGCCGGCCAGAAAACCGGTGCTTTGCGGTTTAGCGGTCTGTGCCTGTTGTTGCAACTGCTGTACCTGCTGTTGCAGTTCCTGTACCTGCGCATTCAGTTTAGTCAGCGCCGCTTCCTGAATAATCATCGCCTGCGCCATGTAATACGGGGCAGACGGCTGCTGCCGGATATGAGCCTGAATCACACGTTCAGCCTCCGCATCACGCGGTGCCGTACTGGACTCAGCCTGTTGTAAGCGACTAAAAAGCCCGTCAATTAAACGCTGTTCTTCAGATTGCATAAATTCACCTTGTTGATGTGTCGCACTGCGTCAGAAACGACGCCAGTCGGCGTTATACAGATACAGTAATACAGTTATATTTTTGTATGAATTAACGGAGTGTCAACAAATGTGACGGAGGTAAAGTTAGTGAGGAAAACGCGCTGAGGGGTTGAAAATCCGCCTGTGAGGCCACAGGCGGGGAAAATATCTGTACTTACTTTTTCGGCGTCCAGCCGAAGATGAAATCCTGATCCGGCAGGTTAGTATAGTTACGCACGATGTCGTGGTAAGTCTTCGCCGGGTCCAGATCTTTAAACTGTTGCGGATAAATAAACTTCGCCAGGTATTCCATGCCGACAATATTATACGGATGGTTGTAGAACTGGTGATAAACACCATAAACACGGCCCGCATTCACTGCAGGGATTTGCGCCACGCCGGTGCGTGAAAGCAACACTTTAGCCTCTTTCTCCACATCCGCTTCATCTGCGCCGTAGCCGAACGGCAGAATGTGCGTCACGGAACCGCTTTTCGGACGCGCCGAACCGGTCATGATGTAAACGTCCGGCTTCATGCTGATCACCTGTTCCAGAGAAACAGTGCCTGATGCGCCGGGCAGCAGTTTGGAGCCGATGTTACTGGCACCTACCGCCTGGATAAGTTTTCCCCATCCTGCATTACCGTGGGTGAAACAGCAGGAGTCGTCACGACCGGCAATCGGCTCGATAAAGACATGCGGCCTGGTTTGAATCGCCGAGACGGCTTTCTGAATAGCCTGGAAATGTTGATTATAGAATGTGGTATAAGCGCGGGCATTGTCTTCCTGATTCATCACTTTGCCAAGCAGCTCAATACTTGGCGCGGTATTTTTTGCCGGATCCAATTCATAATCGACAAACAGCACAGGGATATGCAGCGCGGCAAGTTTATCCAGTACGCCCGCCTGAGCCAGTGAATCTTTCGCCCGCAATTGCGCAATCATCAGATCCGGTTTTTTAGCGATTACTGTTTCCAGATCCACCTGCCCTTTATCATTGAATCCCATATCGAGAATTTTCGCCGATTCAGGCCATTTGCTTTTCAGCATATCCCAGGTGCCACTGTCGCTTTTCTTCAGCAGATTATTCCAGGCCACTACATGCTGAAAAGGATTGGCTTTATCTAACACGGCCAGGGCCAGAAGATCGCGTCCGTCCTGCAAAATAATCCGCTGAGGTGCTTTATCAATGATGACTTTCTGGCCGGCCATATCCGTGACCGTCAGCGGATAGGTGGTAGCAAAACTGGCGAAGGAAGTCGCCATCAGACCGGTAACAGCCAGCACACGTGCAGTGTTCTTTAACATACGATCACCCGAAAATGAGAATGAATAAAAAATGATTTTGATAATTGTTATCAATTCAGGCCGAAATAATAAACAAGGAAAGGTGGAAGGAGCAACGTTTTTAAAGCCGATATGAAGGGATAAAACATGTCGAAATATTAACGGGATACCGCAAGGCATCCCGTTTTACATCAGACTCTCACAGGTTATATCAACCGGCGGCTTTGTCTCGGCCGATAAAGTGCAGCAGGAATTCGCTCACCATCGCCCGTTTAAACGCGGATTGTTTTTTGTCAGACGCCGCACTGTGGCCGCCGTCCGTATTCTCGTAAAAATAGACATCCGGAATACCCAGCGCCTGCATTTTCGCTGCCATTTTACGTGCATGGTCAGGCCCGACACGGTCATCACTGGTCGCTGTTGAGAACAATACCGGCGGATATTTTTTTGTCGGATCGATATTATGATACGGCGAAAATTCGCGGATAAATGCCCACTCTTCTGGTTGCTGCGGGTCGCCGTATTCAGCAATCCACGACGCGCCTGCCGAGATTCGCGTGTACCGGTACATATCCAGCAGCGCCACTTCACACACGATGGCCCCGAATAATTCCGGGTAGCGCGTCAGCATATTGCCAACCAGCAAGCCGCCGTTGCTGCCGCCTTGCGCCGCCAGGTGGGCCGGTGAGGTGATTTTGCTGGCAATCAGTGCCTTCGCCACAGACGCGAAATCTTCATAAGCGCGCAGACGTTTTTCTTTCAGCGCCGCTTTATGCCATTCCGGTCCGTACTCACCACCGCCACGTATATTCGCCACCACAAACACGCCGCCGCGATCGAGCCACGCCACGCCACTGACGCCAAGATAATACGGCTCAAGTGAGACCTCGAAACCGCCGTAGCCATACAGCAGCGTCGGATTTCTGCCGTCATACACCACGTCTTTGGACGAGATGACAAAATACGGTACGCGGGTACCGTCGTCGGACACCGCGAAAAGCTGGCTGACCTGATAACGGGTGGCATCGAAATGCGAAGGATCTTGTTTCAGCAGTTCGGCTGCAACGTTTGCGCCGTTATCGAGATTTCCGAGTGACAAACTGGCCGGTTGCAGGAAACCACTGACACTCATGAAATATTCATTGGTCTCATCATCCACGCCCCACGCGTTGATTTTGCTCAGTTCCGGCACTTTACCGAACGGTTCACGCTGCCACCTGCCATCTTTCGGCGTCAGCACTTCAAGCCGGTTGACGACATCCCGCGTGATGCTGAGAATAATATGATCACGGGTGTAGGAATAGCCGTTGAGCTGGTCACGGGTTGACGTAACACCACTGAGAGCAATATGCGGACCCGGTACAAACAGCGGTTTCAGCGTGCGTTCGCCCGCCATAAAGGCGTCAAAATTCATGGTCAGCAGCGAACCGGATGGCCAGCTTTTACCGTTCACCTGCCATTCACTGGAAGGCTGGATCAGGATCCACTCCCGCCAGGTACTGAATTTGGCATCCGCCGGTACGTCGATTTTGACTAAGTTTTTAAGGTCATCCAGCAGGAAGACTTCGCGGTGATAGAAGTCAGTGACACGCACCACATAATTGCGCTCAAACCCTTTCAGGGCATCGCGATACCCCACCGCCATCATGTCTGTCTTTTCGGCACTGAATACGGTGACCGCTTCACTAAGCGGTGTTCCGCGCTGCCAGATTTTAACGATGCGCGGGTATCCGGAACCGGTCATGGAACCTTCACCAAAATCGGTGGCAACAAATAAATGATCGCGGTCAATCCAGCTGATGCGGCTTTTAGCGACCGGTAAATAAAAACCGTCCGTCACAAAATTCTGAGTGAGTAAATCAAACTCACGCACTTCAGAGGCGTCCCCCCCGTCCGGAGACAGCACTAAAAGTGCACGGTCAAAATCCGGTTTCAAATTCCAGAAACCGTGAAACACCCACTCTTTCCCTTCAGTTTTACCCAGTGCATCAATATCCAGCACGGTTTCCCATTGCGGTTCGGCTTTACGGAATTCATCCAACGTGGTCTTGCGTAAGATGCCCTTCGGGTTCTTCGCATCCTGCCAGAAGTTGTACCAGTCGTTGCCACATTTCCACACACCGGGGATTTGGTCCGGTGAGTTCAGGCCTGCCAGCACTTTCTCCCGCAGCGGGTCGAAATCTTTGCCCTGCGTAAAGGCGGCCAGTGTGATGGTATTTTGCTCACGCGCCCATTCCAGCGCTTTCTCGTTGCGTAAACCTTCGAGCCAGATGAAATCATCTTGTGGGGGAAAGATTGAACCGGTTGTCATAATATTCAGCCCTGAAAATTATAAAGAGTTCAGAAATACCTGTTTTCGGATAGTGATTTCAAGTCTTTTACGTTTCTGTCAGGTTCGGAATAACCTTCCGAAAATCGCGTTTATTTTCTTAAATAATCCATTCTGCGATCTGCAGGAGTTTCTGCAATCCTTTTTTGTGAGTCACTTCAAGCATTGAAATAACAGGAACGCCTATAAAGAAATCATTACCTTGTGATGACAAAAAATGACAGGGAACTGATGTAGAAAAGGGAAACGAAAAATCAGGCAGTAACAGAAAAGGAGTGCGCGTATGGAATGGAAAATCATAGGAATCCTGAATATCCCACAGAGCGGGTTGAAATATATCTGCATTCAGGCTTTTAAAAACCTGAAGCTGATTTTGTCCGTTGATAATGACTTTAAGCTGCAAACCGGCGACACGTTAGAAATTACGCCGGAGGGCTATTCACTGAACCGTCATCAGGCACAGAGCCTGAAAATTCACCGAATGATGCCGTATTGTCAGCAGCGCTGGCAATCGCTCTCCATTCAGTAAATGGGCTTAAAAGCACGTCTTCACGAGAAAAGCCGGTATTCAACTGACCGGTTTTTTCTTTTGCTCACGATGCAAATCCGACAGGCCGTCATGATCACCAAATTGCTGCTCCGGTACGTCCCGCCAGCGGTCTTTGCGCGTCGCTTCATATTCCTGATTCAGCGGGTAATAAATGCGATTTTCCGGCTTGTTGGCCTCGCCGACGACCAGCAGGCGCACTTCCTCATCGCTGTTGTTAATGAAGGTGTGGCAGATACCGGTACCGTGCGGAAATGCCACAGCATCGCCCGGTTTCAGCGGGTGCAGATAACCATTAATCCACGCATCAGGATGCCCTTCCAGCACATACACAAATTCATCTTCAGCACTTTCCGCGTGGGCGTAACAGGTACGACGTCCCGGTAACAAACGTTCGTGATGAATGCCAATTTTCGTCAGGCCAAGCGCTCTGCCAAGGGGGGCACCCAGCGACATCAGTTCATCATCACCGGGATAATTGCCGTCGTCAGGACCTTCAAGTTCGGTCCAGTGTCGGATAAAATCAGGTCTTTCCTTGTGCATAAAATCTCCGGATAAAGTTGCCGATAGTCATTTTTAGTACAACGAAGGTGACGTCTGCTGCATGGAGTACGAGTTTTGCGTCTGTACAGTCTGTTTCGGCAAGCAGGTAAATCTTATATGAACCTTCTCACCGTCATTACTCTCCCCCATTGTCTGGAATTTGCCGGTACAAAAATCGAAAATCTTTTTATAAGTGTCCGCACGGCGCTGACGTTCAAGGATTGAAAAGACGGACGTTGTGTAACTTGCCTCACCCTGGGTGAAGGAAGGGTCAAAATTGGCCGGGCGATAGGGAGCATCGCCAACCGGTTTATCGATAGATGAACAGCCTGCCAGTAAACCCGCAGCGACTGCCGCGGCAACCCACATCATGGTGATCTTTTTCATTACTCATCCCGGAAAACGTTAACGTTATAAGTGTAGCTGAGCAGAGACATCCGTCCGGCTCACGCTGCCAATACTGTTTTTGCCATTGTGTTTCACATTCACCAATGCCCGTTCGGCAGCCTCCAGCCACTGGTTATAATCATCATAATTTCGGGATGTCGCCACGCCGATACTCAGCGAGCACTGGAAACCTGAATCCTGCGATAAACGTATTTCTGAGGTTTTGAGTAATAACCGGTAACCCACGGCATACGCTTCTTCTTCGGAAATACCCGGCAGGATTACCACAAATTCGTCACCCCCCAGAATAGCCGGGAAATCATTTTGCCCGGTTTCCTGACGTAAAATCGCTGATACCGAGCGCAAAACATAATCCCCCGCTTCACGCCCGAACAAATCATTCACCATTTTCAAATCATCGACGCCCAGCACCATCAGGCAGGATAAATCATGTTTTGCGCGTTCAAACTCCAGCATCAGCCGCCGGTCGAGTAGCCTCCGGTTAGGCAAACCGAGAAAAGGATCCATCAGGGCGGCTTTTTCCAGCTCGTGTTGTTTATCCCGCAGCTTTCTGGAAATAGAATAATTGGCGGCACTGAAAGCAATAATATAAATCGTGGAAAGCGGCAACGTCAGCCACAACGTCCGGTTGGTAACGGTGGAGTAAAACGTCATTCCCGATAATGGCCAGCAGATAATAAAACCAGCACAATAAAACAACGCGGCGCGGCGCAGCAATTGCCAGCCACCGGCGGAAAAGCGGTCAGCGATGAGAATAGCCGTAATAATGGCCGACGGCAGCGGGCAACCCCCCATCAGCGCCACCCAGGCGCCTCCCGCGATGGCATCGAATGCCAGGTTTCGGAATTCCGCCTGATTAGGATGATTTGAACGCTGTGCAATCAGCATGGCAATATGCGGCCAGACAAAGGCATTCAGCGCCAGCAGGCTGATGGGTATCCAGGATGCATTGCGTTCAAGAAGCACCGAAAATACAGGAAAAAAGCAAAGAAAAGTGCCAAGTATCCGCATTAAGTACATTCGCCGCAAGAAGCGCTCTGAGCGCTCGCGAACGAGACTTTCACCTGGAGAATAATATGGCATACGGGAAACGGCTCTTGAGTTGATTTTTATTTATATTAGTCGAGTTACTGATCTCAGAGCTACTGAAAGCGG
>NZ_JAFMOS010000564.1 GCF_019049755.1 Rahnella perminowiae | reverse complement strand
CTTCTAAAGATGCACATATTTTCACAGGATATATTTTGAAGCCAGGTAACGCTATCCTCCTATAATTTTGTGGAATAACATCGATATCCTGTTCATTTCATCCATACCGGTTTTCAGTCGGGATAAATGAGTACATCACCCTCGCGATATATACTCTTTGATGCGTGACCTTACTTTCGTCGCGACATTCTCGATTTCAGACTTAACGTACCCAAATCGCGAACATTACTCTGACTAACAAGGCGTTACATCATCGCGTTTTCTTCCACATCATGCGATCGTACAGCTGTACTGCGTGGCCTTAAAGCATCATCTCACGGATTTTAATTAAATCCGGTATTGAATCACCCAAACTAAAATACTTCGTGGCCTTTATCGCATCTCGTTTCTGGCAAGTTTATCAACTTGCTAAATGCACCGCGAAATAAAATTTTCATTCCATTTCTCTCTGGTGCTGAGTTCTAATTTACTCGCTAAAAATCGTCTGTCAACCCTGTATTTACGAACAGGTTTTTTAAGACGTGCCATATAAGAAAACATAATGCAATCTGTGACCTATACCAAAGATTTTGATGAGGCATGCAACCAAAAAGTCGAATTTAAATAATCTCGTGTAAACATCTACCGCCCTCCCCGGCATGCTGACCGCCATATCATCCACCTTGTATCAGCAAACTAGTTCAACAGTGTACTTCTCCCTGTAAATCCACTATATTGCTGCGCTCAGGGCCTTAATCGCAGCACAAATGCGCGATATCCGGTCACTTTTCATACCACATCTTTTACAGCAATTCATTTGACGAATCGTGATAAAAGCCACGCGAGGATACGCACTATGGCGACGCTTTCCGTGACCACCCCGCAACATTCTGTATGGGGCGGCGCAATGATTATCGGTGGAACTATCATCGGTGCAGGGATGTTTTCTTTGCCGGTGGTGATGTCCGGGGCCTGGTTTTTCTGGTCAGTGGCTGCACTGATTGTTACCTGGTTCTGTATGCTGCACTCCGGCCTGATGATCCTCGAAGCGAATCTTAACTATCCGACAGGTTCGAGTTTTCATACTGTCACCGGCGATTTGCTGGGGAAAAACTGGAACCGGCTGAATGGCATCACTATCGCTTTCGTGCTGTATATTCTGACTTACGCGTATATTTCTGCCAGCGGCTCAGTGATTCAGCATACGTTGCGGGAGATGTCAGTGAGCTTTTCGCCCCGTCTTGGCGGACTGCTGACCGCGCTGGCGGTTGCCTTCATTGTCTGGATCAGCACCCGTGCGGTGAGCCGCATGACCGCCATTGTGCTGGGTGCCAAAATCATTGCTTTCTTCCTGACATTTGGCAGCCTGCTGTGGCACATCAAACCGGTAAATTTGCTAAACAGCGTTGAGCTGAACCCAAGTTACGCGCCGTATGTGCTGGCGACGCTGCCGTTTTGCCTGGCCTCGTTTGGCTATCACGGCAACGTACCGAGTCTGATGAAGTATTACGGTAAAAACCCGCATATCATCAAAAAATGCCTGTTGCTGGGCACGCTGATGGCGCTTGGGTTATATGTCATCTGGATGCTGGGCACGATGGGTAACATTCCGCGCCCGGCATTTATTGATATAGCCGAACGTGGTGGCAACATTGATGTACTGGTGCAATCGCTGAGTCAGATCCTCAACAGCGCAGGGCTGGATTTGCTGCTGACGATTTTTTCCAACTTCGCCGTAGCCTGTTCATTCCTGGGCGTTACACTGGGATTATTTGACTATCTGGCTGACCTTTTCAAATTCGACGACAGCCGTACCGGCCGTTTTAAAACCGCGCTGGTCACCTTTGTGCCGCCGGTCATTGGCGGCGTGATCTACCCGGATGGTTTCATTTACGCGATTGGTTTTGCCGGTCTCGCCGCCACAGTCTGGGCAGTGATTGTTCCGGCCCTGATGGCGCGGGCATCACGGCAGCGTTTCGGCAGCCCGCTCTACCGCGTGTGGGGCGGCAATAAAATGATTGTGCTCGTGCTGCTGTTCGGCATGATAAATGCGGTGGTGCATATATTATCGAGTGTAAATATGCTGCCAGTGTATCGTTAAGGCGGTCTGAATTTGCGGACTTACCGGCCCCTGAATAGCACGCTAACCGCTAAAGTAATCAGGATTCCGCAGTGAAATGGTGGTGACAAATAACGTCTGTCAGGCTGAATACGGGTGTGCTGACGGCATTTTGACTGCGAATTGCAAATAAAAATGGCGCTCCCCGAAGGTGGCGCCATTCACTAAAGCAATCCTTCTGCTATTTCAGGTCAGGCCAGTAGTCTTTATTGGCTGCGATCAGATCATCGAGAATGGCTTTGGCTACGGACGCACTTGGCACGGTTTTCGACAGCGTGATCGCCTGCCACAGTTTCAGGTAGGATTTTTCAACCCACGCTTCAACCACCAGTTTTTCGACAGCCACCTGCTGGCTCATCAGACCCTGCTGGAACAACGGGATTTTACCGACCGTCAGCGGTTCCGGACCGTTGCTGCCGACCAGGCACGGAATTTCCACCATCGCTTCCGGGTCAATATTGTTGATAGCTCCCTGATTCGGCACAATCAGCAACATTCTTTCCTGCGTATTGAAGGCGATGGCCGTCGCCAGATCAACGATGTAAGAAGCATGTTCGTCAATTTCAAGTTCACCAGCGGAGGACTCCCCCGCTTTGGTAATGGCGGCACAAGAGCTGAACACATGTTTTTCACGATGCTCCATCACCTCATTAGCACGGGTGTGTTCAGGATTGGAATGTGCTACCACGTAATCAGGGAACAGGTAATATTTCAGGTACGTATTCGGGAAAGTGGAAGGATCCAGCGCCCAGACATCTTTGGCTTTGGCAAAAGTATCATTCCAGCTGGCTTCTACGCCCGGTTCATCGGCAGAGGGCACATAGCCGTATTTTGCCACATGTTCGCGGATTTTAGGCATCAGATCGTTGCCATGTGCGTCTTCAACCAATGTCCACCAGCCGAAGTGATTCAGACCGTAATAACGTACACGCATCTCTTTGCGGGATTTAAGCCCTGCAATCTGTGCCATGCGCCCTTCAATGCCGATTGGCATATCGCAAATGTTAAGGATCTTAGCGTGCGGACGTAATCTGCGCGTCGCTTCCGCCACGATGGCCGCGGGATTCGAATAATTGAGCATCCACGCGTCCGGCGAGTATTTCTCCATATAATCGACGATTTCCAGCACACCGCCGATAGAGCGCATACCATAGGCAATCCCGCCCGGCCCGCAGGTTTCCTGCCCCACAACACCATGGCGAAGGGGGATTTTTTCGTCCTTTTCACGCATCGGATATTTACCGACCCGGATATGTGCCATGACGAAATCCACATCGGTAAATGCCGTTTTCGGGTCAGTGGTATAGCTGAATTCTATCTCCGGCGCCTGCTCCCTGAGGATCACTTTGCACGCTTCGGCGATAGTCTCCTGACGTGCGCCGTCGTTGTCATAAAACTTGATGGCCCGCAGCGGGAAGCGTTCCTGATGCTGCAATAACATCAACACAATACCCGGCGTAAATGTGCTTCCACCGCCTGCCACAACCACTGAAAATTTCTTCATCATACTGCCTCCGTAATGGATGTTTCTGTCGGGGAACGCGCCCCGGATAAGGATGATTTTGCGAGAGCCTCCTGGCTCATCAGCGTTTCTATCTGGTCCCGCACCTGCGGAACGTGCAGACCCACGATGATCTGAATGGCGTTGCCGCGCCGCACTACACCGTGTGCACCGAGGGCTTTGAAGATGTCATCACTTTGCGTCAGCGCCATATCTTCGAGAGTGATACGCAACCGTGTCGCGCAATTGTTGAGGTCAAGAATGTTGCTGTTGCCGCCGAGGGCCTGCAGATAACCCGCAGCCTGGCCTTGTAGGGAAGACGGCACCGGCGGCTCGCCTGCCGGATTTTTCTTTGCCTGATAATCGGCTTTGCTGTAGAGCTTGATTTCGCTGTCTTCACGTCCCGGCGTTTTCAGGTTTAAACGCAGGATCAGCGTGCGGAACACCAGGAACCAGACACCGGTGAACACCAGACCGATACCGATCTGGGTGAACATCATCGAGGCATGATTGTGATACATCGGGATCCAGTTTTGCGGCAGGAACTGATCCAGCAGACCACCGCCCATATTGCCGACAACGCCCGCCATGAACATCAGCGTGGCAACGGTGGCGGCAAGGAGCGCGTGAACGGCAAACAGCAGCGGTGAGATAAACAGAAAGGTGAATTCCAGTGGCTCGGTAATACCGACCAGCACTGCGGTCAGCGCCGCCGGGATCAATAGCCCCGCGACCTTGACGCGATTTTCCGGCGCGGCTGTGGCATAGATCGCCATCGCAATACCCACCGAGCCAAAAACTTTAGAGTTACCATGCAGCGCAAAACCGCCTTGCGGGAATAACGTTTTCAGCGGCTCAGTGCTCTGGCTGAATGCCTGCAGATGCTCTGCCCAGTAAACCTGGATCCCACCCTCGACCGCTGCCGGACCGAAAACAAACGGACCGTAGACGAAGTGATGCAAGCCGGTCGGGATCAGAATACGTTCAAGGAAGGTATAGACCCATACGCCGAGCGAACCGGACACCAGCATAAAATGTTGCATCGAGAGAATACCTGTCTGCACTTTTGGCCATACCAGCAGGGTCAGCCATGCGCAGGGTATCATTAGCAGAAAGCCGACAATGACCACGAATGAACTGCCCTGAAAAATACCGAGAAAGACAGGAAGTTGTTTATCAAAAAAATGATTGTGCAGCGAAGTGACAATCCCGGAAATAACTATCGCCCCAATAATACTGGTATCAAGGGTTTTAATTCCGGCAATCATCGCCAGACCACTTTGCCCCCCGGGCTCAAGATTAAAATTAACACCGAAATAATTTCCCCAGGTTAATCCCATAGCATTAATTAAATAATTCCAGGTCATAAAACTGACCAGTGCCGCCAGGCAGGCGCGGCCTTGTGCATGTTTCGCCAGCCCGATAGGCAGACCGGCTGCGAAGATCAGCGGCATGTTGCGGAATACTGTCCATCCTCCTTCTTCAATAATATGAATAATTTGTGCAAAGAGATTATCCGGTGCGGTGAGCTTTTCGCCGACGAACATCGGATTCTGAAGCATAATCGCGATACCCACGACCATTCCTGCGAATGGAAACAATAGGACAGGTGTAAACATCGCACCGCCAAAACGTTGAATTTGACTGAGCATATATATTCCTTATATTACTTCCGGATCAGAGTTTATTATTGGAACACTTTCAGACATGTTTTTATTTTCTGATCAGAGAGTAGGAATAATGAAAAATAACTTCGCAGAGTGATTAATCATTTCGTGATCGCATTCATGCTTTTTCTGCCGATCAAGTGGTCTACTTTTGAGGCAATTTCCAGACACGCCAAATGACGGGGCAAGGACAATCTGAGTCCGGGGCATAAGAAACCGAGAATTTACAGGGCAGTAACCGGTTTTACGGACGCAGTTATAAGGATTCACTCATCGATAAAGAGGTCTGCCAGTGATCTACAAAATGCTCGCTGAACGTCTGAGAATTCGCATCAATTCTGTCGATTTTAATATCGGCGACGCATTACCCAGTGAAAAAAAGCTGGCCGCCGAATTGGGTGTCTCGCGAATGACACTGCGAAAAGCGGTGGATTTGCTGATCGAATGGAAACTGGTACGTCGCTGTCATGGCAGCGGAACCTTCGTTGCACAGAAAGATGTCCAGCATGAAACCCGTGGGCTGATGGGTTTCTCAGAGCTGATGAAACAACTGGGTCGTCCGACGGTGAGTGAGGTATTGGAGTTTAAGATCATGGGCGCGCCACCAGCCATCGCCAGCCAGCTGCGGATGAAAACTGACGAACGTATTTATTATTCACGCCGCCTGCGCTCGGTCGGGGGAAAACCGCTGGTACTCGAAGACAGCTACATGCCAGGCCGGTTATTTAGCAATCTTTCAGTGGCACATCTGGAAGGCTCAAAATTTTCGTATATTGAAGATGAATGCCATATCTGTATCGCGGGGAATTACGAAAGCTTCAGCCCGGTTCTTGCGGACAGCACTGTCGCCACCTTATTACACGTCGCCGAAGGCACGCCGTTGCTGCGCCTGACATCGCTGTCCTACAGCGACACCGGTGATTACATCAACTACTCTGTGATGATCAGAAACGCCAACGAATACCATGTGGATTACCATTTGCAGCGTAATAAATAGCGCTCAGAACGGGCACGGCTGGCATAAAACATCGGCACATTTTTCGGCTCAGAACCAAAAATACCTTCCGGCCCGTTCAGTTCGAAATCTCCGGCTTCGCCGTGCCCATCCTTAACTTTTTAACTTTTACTTCAAATCAGTCTTCGCGTTCAGCGGTTCACCGGTGGCGTAGAACTGACCACCGGCAATGTAATGCAGGCTGCGCAGGGAAGACCCGGCATCTTCGAAATGCCAGTGGCCGTCTTTGAAGACCCGGGTATCGGCCCATGCACCGACAATCTCGCCGATGAATAAATCATGTGCCTGCTGGTTGTGCGGTTCAGGGATTACCCGGCAGGCCAGCCACGCGGTGCACCCCGCGACAAACGGTAAATCGCCGTGATCTTCCATGCGGAATAACCGGGTACCGCAATGTTGCAGTTTATCCGGATCAGTTCTCAATGTGCGATTACCCAGATCGTAAGTCATCTGCAACTGCGCGACGGTCGGTACCTGAATCACAAAATAGCCGCTTTCTTCGATAAGCTCGCGTGTGCGCGCAATTTTGTCGATCACCACCATCAGTTTCGCCGGTTTGAAATCCAGCCCGCATACCCAGGAGGCAGACATGACGTTATCCACACCCTCATGATGGGCAGAAACCAGCGCGGTCGCGCCGTGGTTGATCAGGCGGTAAGCTTTTTCCAGTTCGACAGGGGCAAATTGAGGTGTCATCAGAATCTCTCAAAAAAGGAATGTGGCGTGCAGCATGGCAAACCTGCCGGAACGCGACTATGCATTCGGTGCGCCCTGACGCGGTTTTATCGATTTATGCAATAAATTCACCGACAGCGCCAGCAGAAAAATCATCGCCTGCGCCAGCACGATCGTCGGGCCGGTCGCTGCATCAATATAGAAACTGATAAAGGTGCCTGAGATCGCTGCCATAAGTGACGCTGTCACAGAAACCATCAGCATTTTTGATAACGTCTTACACAGCATAAACGCCGTAATACCTGGGGTGATCAGCATCGCCACCACCAGCACGACGCCGACGGCCTGCAACGCCGCAACGATGGTCAGTGCCAGCATACACAACAGCGCGTAATGATAAACACGCACCGGTAACCCGATGACTTTCGCCTGAACGGGATCAAAGCAAAACAGCATCAGATCTTTAAATTTGAGAATAATCGCCAGCGTGACGACAGCGGCGATGATCAGGGTTTGCAGCATTTCACTGTCGGTTACACCCAGCACATTGCCGAACAAAATATGGCTGAGATGCTGTTCAGTATTCACCCGTGAGAACAGCACCAGACCGGCAGCAAACATGCCGGAAAAGACAATCCCCATGACTGAATCTTCTTTTACCCGACAATGTTCTTTAATAAAACCCGTCGCTACGGCGCAAAACAGACCGGAACCGAATGCGCCGAACACCAACGGAATTCCTGCAAGATACGCCAGCACCACACCGGGAAGCACTGCATGAGAAATGGCATCCCCCATCAGAGACCAACCTTTGAGCACCAGAAAACAGGAAAATATCGCGCAGACGATACTGGTGGCCGCAGCCGTCAGCAGCGCACGTTGCATAAAATCAAAGCTCAGCGGTTCCGTCAACACATCAAACCAGGACATCATGCGCGGCTCCGGTTTTTAATACGAAAATGGTTAATCAGCCAGCCGTGTTTCGGCGCAAACAAGAACGCCAGCAAAAAAACAGTCGTTTGCAGGCAGACAATTACCCCGCCGGTGGCACCATCGAGGAAATAACTCAGCCATGCCCCGGCGGCACTGGTCACCGCACCGATAAATACAGAAATAATCAGCAGATGTGAGAAACGATCCGACAGCAGATAGGCCGTTGCGCCTGGCGTGATCACCATGGCGATCACTAAAATCGCACCGACGGTTTGCAACGCTGCCACGCTGCACGCACTGAATAGGGTGAAGAAAATCACTTTCAGCCACAGCGGTGAAAGGCCGATAGAAACAGCATGCGCCTCATCGAAAAACACCGCCAGCAAGTCGCGCCAGATAACACACAGCACCAGCAGCGAAACGCCAACAATAATCTGTACCTGCAAAATATCGGTGTCATCAATCCCTAAGATATTGCCGAACAGAATCGACTGCACGTTGACGGCTGTCGGGTTAAGCGAGACCAGTAACAGGCCGAGGGCAAAAAACGTGGAGAACACGAAACCGATGATAGCGTCTTCCCGCAGTTTGGTGAAATGGCGCAGCAGAGTCATGGAAAGCGCGGCCAGAATGCCGGTGCCGAACGCGCCGATGGCATAGGGAAAGCCCAGCGCATAAGCACCCGCGACACCGGGTACCACCGAATGTGATAGTGCATCGCCCATCAGCGACCAACCTTTGAGCATCAGATATGCCGATAAAAATGCACATACCGCGCCGACACCTGCACTCACCCAGATAGCTTTTACCATGTAGTTATACTGAAACGGCTCAAGCAGCAGTTCGGTCATACCACCCGCCTCACCGGTTCCTGTGGCACTAAATAGCCAATATTGCGCAATGCGCCGCCAAAGGTATTTTCGAGATTCTGATGAGTAAAGGTGGTTTCCAGAGGACCGGAAGCCATTACCGTGCGGTTAATGAGTACCACACGGTCGCAGAAATCCGGCACGCTGGCGATATTATGCGTCGACACCAGGATCAGATGCCCTTCCTCACGCAGTTGTCGCAGTAATTCGATGATGGCGTTTTCAGTTTTGATATCCACGCCGGTAAACGGCTCATCAAGCAACATCACCCGCCCCTGTTGCGCCAGTGCACGCGCCAGAAAAACGCGTTTTTTCTGGCCGCCGGAAAGTTCGCCAATCTGGCGATGCGCAAGTTCCGTCAGCCCGACACGCGCCAGTGCGGAAGCGGCCTGTTTTTTATCTTCCTGTGAAGGAATACGCAAAAATGACATTTTGCCATAGCGTCCCATCATCACCACATCCCGCACCAGCACCGGAAAATTCCAGTCCACGTCTTCGGACTGCGGCACATACGCGATCAGGTTTTGTTTCAGCGCTGTAGCCACACTGAGACCATCAAGCGTCACCCGTCCGTGCGTGGGGCGGATAATCCCCATGATGGTTTTAAACAGCGTGGATTTACCGCTACCATTCACGCCCAGCAGCGCACAAACAGATCCGCCGCGCAGCGTGAACGAGGCATTTTCAATCGCGGTATGCCCGTTATTGTAGGTCACCGAAATATCATCAACATGGAGATGCAGCGCGTCGTCAGTCATTGTCCGAACCCTTTTGCGATGGTGCCTGCCGTGACTTTCAGCAAATCAATGTAGGTCGGCACCGGGCCCCCAGCGGCAGACAGGGAATCGACATACAACACGCCGCCATATTTGGCTCCCGTTTCTTTGCTGACCTGCCGGGCCGGTTTGTCCGAGATGGTACTTTCACTGAAGAGCACCGGAATATTTTGCTGACGCACCAGATCGATGATTTTTTTCACCTGCTGCGGCGTACCCTGCTCATCGGCGTTAATCGGCCACAGATAAGCCTCGTTCAATCCATAATCTTTTGCCAGATAACTGAACGCGCCTTCACTGGTCACCAGCCAGCGCTGACCGGCCGGGATTTTCGCCAGACGTTCGCGCAGCGGTGAATCGAGCAGGCTGATTTTTTCGGCGTAATTTTTGGCATTGCGGTTATAAACGGCGGCGTTATCCGGGTCATATTTCACCAGCGCTGCGCGGATATTTTCGATATAAATCAGTGCATTTTTCGCGGACATCCAGGCATGAGGGTTTGGATTTCCGACATACGGCCCTTCCTGAATAGGCAGCGGTGCGATACCGTCCGTGACAGTCACCGAAGGTACATTTTTGATATTCGCGAAGAAACGACCGAACCAGCGTTCGAGATTAAAGCCGTTCCACAGAATCAGATCCGCAGACTGTGTTTTCACAATGTCGCGTGGCGTTGGCTGATAGTCATGGATTTCCGCACCAGGTTTGGTGATTGATTCTACCGTGGCGGCATCACCGGCAACATTCTGTGCAATATCCTGAATCACCGTGAAGGTGGTAACGACGGTAAACTTCTTTTTATCTTTTCCGGCCGCCTGCACATTCCCGCTAATCAGCGCCACAATCATACCAACCAGCATGAGCCGCAAACGAAACGGTGAATAGCTGAATAATTTTAAGATGCGTTGTCCTTTTTCCATGAAATTTCCCCTGTCGCTCTGCGCATTAATCGCCGGTTTATTATTCAGGTATAGCACAGGCTATACTCCATAGCCAAGGCAAAGTTTTCAGAAATTGGTAGATGTGTGCACTTGGTTTACAATGCCGGAGTTGTCGTGATGTCCGCGGCGGCGGTAAAAACCGTTGAGCAAGAAAGAGGCAGGCGTAGTGAAAGAAAAAAAAATAAATCCATTACTGGATGTGGAAGAACACGCTCAGGGTTTTTTACAGGTGCGCGAGGCGCATCGCCGGGAATTAATGGACGATTACGTTGAGCTGATTTCAGACTTAATTCGTGAATTTGGCGAAGCACGTCAGGTCGATTTGGCCGCGCGTCTGGGGGTTTCACAGCCCACCGTTGCAAAAACGCTCAAACGACTGGCCAATGCCGGACTGGTCCATCAGTTGCCCTATCGCGGTACCTTCCTGACGCCTGAAGGTGAGCGACTGGCAGCAGAAAACCGTGAGCGTCATAACGTCGTAGAGGCATTTTTTATCGCACTTGGAATCAGCCACGAAACCGCCCGCCTCGATGCAGAAGGCGTTGAGCATCACGTCAGCGATGAAACGCTTGAAGCGTTCAGACGTTTTACTGCCGGAAAAAAAATCTGATCTCACCGTACATCCTATCCGCCGCCAGGTTTGTTTTTTGACCGGATCTGGTGGTTTTCCCCCGTATTCCCGCGCCTCCTGGTTTAATCGTAAAGCAATCTTTCCATAGGAATTTTTTGTACACAATTGCTGGCGTTACCTTGTCAGAATCCCCCTGATCTCCCGCCAACCTTTTCCCTCAGCTCAGCGTACCTTTATCCTCAGGAGTGATGGCATTTATGCCCCTCCCTGCATCCGGTCATTGCGCTTCGAGGTTTTTATGAAAAGGCTCTTATTGCTGATGTTGACTGCCAGCACCCTGATGTCTGCCAGTTTCGCATCGTTTGCCTACGGCTACTACGGGCATGGGTATTATCACGGTGGGTATGGAGGCCCGCGTATTATTGTCGGTATCCCCTGGGGACCGCCCCCTCCGGTGTATTACGGGCCGCCGCCGGTGGTCTACGTCACGCCTGCACAACCGCAGACGTATGTTGAGAAAACCCCTGACTATGCCTATTACTGCCAGAATCCTGCGGGCTACTATCCGCACGTGCAGCGCTGCCCGCGCGGCTGGATGAAGGTCGTTGTAGGTGATTCCGCACCGCGTTAACAGGTAATAATTTCATGAACAGGTTCACTCCGCTGGCGGTTATTACCCTGGCTGCAGCGCTTTCAGGCTGCGTATCTTCTCCCACCCGGCCCGGTGTGATGGTGTTACCCGGTACCGGCAAAGATTATCAACAGTTCCGTATGGATGAAATGGCCTGCCGGAGTGACGCCTACAGCAGTGTTAACGGCGGCGCGCAAACGGCTAATAATAACGCGGTCAATACTGCCGCAGCGGGCACCGTTGTGGGTGCGGCGGCAGGGGCTCTGTTAGGCGCAGCGTCTCATCAGGCCGGAGCGGGCGCGCTGGTTGGCGCAGGCAGCGGTTTACTGCTCGGCAGTGCCATGGGCAGTAACGGCGCAGGCGTCAGCAGTGGCAATTTGCAGGACCAGTACAATACGGTGTACACCCAATGTATGTACGCCAAAGGCAATAAAGTGCCGGTCGATGCCCGCTATGATTATGGTTTGCAATCTCACACGCAGCCAGAGGTGCCACCGGACTACTATCCGGCACAGACAGGCAACAACGACGTTCCGCCGGATTATGTACCTTAAGTTTTTGCCTAATCAGAAAGGCTGCCCGCTGCATGGCAGCCTTTTGTTCCCTTTCCAGCCGTTCAGGCAAACGGCGCACGGCCATTAAGTACATCATCGATAACTTTCAGCACACCTTCTTCGCTGTTTGATGGTGCCGTGTATTTTGCGGCCGCTTTGGCCGGTGCAGAGGCGTTTTCCATTGCAAAACCAAATCCGCAATAGCTGAGCATTTCGAGATCATTACCGCTGTCGCCGAAAGCCAGCACTTCCTCATCGCGGATGCCATAGATTCTCTGGATTTTTTGCAGGCCGCAGGCTTTGTGATTCCCGCTGATGATAAGATCCACCGAGCCGTGTCCGCTGGTAACCGGTGCAACAATATTGCCCAGATGGCGGGTAATTTCGCCCATCAGCGGATAAACGTCATCCTCCCTATAGCTCAGCGCGAATTTGAAAATTGTGTCGCTGATTTCGGCATAATCGCTCACATTGCTCAGACGGTGATAGTAACGACGCATCCGGCGGATAAAGGCTTCGTCGGTGCCGTTCAGCACATACGCGCCATTTCTGCCACAGACGATAGTGTTAATGCCGGGTGTCCGGCTGATCCAGTGTAAAACGTCAGCGACCTGTTCAGGTTCGAGTTTGCCGCAGTAAATTTCTTCTTTTTTGTCGACGACATACCCCCCGCCTTCCGCCACGTAGGCAATCTGTTCATCGATATCATCAAAGAAAGATTTCAGCTGGTAATACTGATTGCCGCTGGCTACCACAAACTTGATTTCGCGTGCCAGCAGTTGCTGATATTGCTCGCGAAAACGGGTTTTATTATATTCGTGTTGCGGGTTCAGAAAGGTGCCATCCATATCTACGGCAATAAGTTTTACGGGCATTGCAGTTCCTTACAGGGTCGGATGTTTATCAGTCAAAGTAAAAGATGGCTGGCGGGGTTCAGGCGCCAGCTGGCAAATTTGCCACTCAGTTCTAAATCTTCAGTCTTAAAAAATAATCAATATTTCAGTTTGTATGCGCCGAACGTAATGATAAGGAACGCAGCCGCCACGGCTGAAAATGCCACATACAGACTGGATAAATGCGCGATAAAACCAATCAGCGCCGGCCCGCCCAGCACGCCGAGATACCCGAGCGTCGCGACCATCGCCACAGACATATTTACCGGCATCACTTTCTCCTGACCGGCGAGCGTAATCAGCACCGGAACGATATTTGCCGCCCCGATACCGACCAGCGCAAAACCGCATAATGGCAGGATCCAGCCCGGTAACAGTACCACCATCAGGTAACCTGCGATCCCCAGAATACCACCTGCCACCAGTATGCGTTTACGCCCCAATGCGCTGACAATCACATCGCCGGTCAGGCGCATCAGCGACATCGCGACAGCAAACACCGCAAAACCCCAGCCCGCGTGTTCCAGCGCCAGCCCGCGTTCACGGGTCAGAAACACGCCGCCCCAGTCGAGCACCGCGCCTTCGGCCATAAAGCAAATCATCGCCATCACGGCCATCAGCACGAGACGAAAATTCGGCCTCGCTTTGGGTTTGCCCTCAGCCCCTTCTTCCTCATGCGCGCCAAACGGTAACATGCCGCGAAAAGACCAGGCGGTCACGATGACAACCAGCGCCACGGCAAAAAACGTGCTGCCGAGCGGCGTGATGCCCGCACTGAGCAATAACGCGCCGCCACCGGCTCCGGCGATCCCGCCGACGCTCCACAGGCAGTGAAAGCCGGACATCAGCGGTTTATCCGCGGCCTGTTCGACCAGCGTTCCCTGCACATTGACCGCGACATCCGCCAGGCCAATACCCATACCGAAAATAAACAGGCTCAGCGCCAGCAGCCAGATATCACTAAAAACCGCCAGCACCGGTAACATCAGGCAATACAACACCACAGCGGCTACAATGACCGCACGGCAGCCGAACCGGCCAATAATCCGCCCGGAACCGAGCATCGACAACAGTGATCCGGCGCCCAGGCACAGCAGCAGTAAGCCGAGATCACCCGCTTCGGAATGCGTACGCAGTTGCGCATAAGGCACCAGCGCTGCCCACAACCCCATCGCCATACCGGTAACAAAAAAAATCGCCCGCGTAGCGATGCGTCGGGCAGGGCTTCCGGCATGCGAGTTCAGACTTTCTATTTCAGATGACAGTGACATCAGATTCTCCCGGCAAGAAATTAGTTATTAAAAGTCTTTTAATAACTACTCAGTATAGAGATGCCTGCAAAACAAAGTCAATGCGGATCACTCGCCGAAAGCGACGTGCAAATTATAATTATGCAAGGTCAGTTCAGTGATGCCTCGCAGATAATCCTGACGCATGGAAGGCCGGTAAATCAGCTCAGGCATATGTTGAACAGGAATATACTGCCGGCAAAGTTCAGCCAGCTGCGGCATCAGCGCGGTGCTGATTTTAGGGCCGGATAGCGCAATGGTAGCCGGGTTGATAATTGCCGTCAGTGACACAATCACTTTGGCCATTTCCTCCGCGACCGGCAGCGTGTTCATGTGTTCAAACGGCAGATTGGAGACCTCACCGGCAAACTGGCTCGCGCCCTGCAACACCTGGCCATTAATCACCATTCCACATCCGAGACACGGGACATCCGGTTTAAAAACGTAGGCCACCGGCGCGGTAACGCCCGCACAACTGCTGCGGTAAAATCCCCAGGCGGTGTAGTTCATGTCATTATCGACCTGCACGTACAGACCAAGCCGCTCACGCAACTGTTGCTCAATGGCAACGCCAGCAAACGCAGTGATATCACAGGTTGCAACGGTGCCTTTCACCACTACACCCGGCAATCCTACGCCCAACGCTTTGATATTCGGGTAATCTGCCAGCAGGGATTCGATCTGCTGATAAAACCTTGCCAGCGTCAGCGGCAAAAAGCGTACCTCGCCCTGAGCCAGGCTTTCACCTGTGGCTGAATTTACCGACCAGATAATCTGCGCCGCCGCATCACTGCCCTGCGCGTACAGGCTCAGTACGGAAAAGAAATCCGGGTTATATGCATAGCGCTGCGCCGGACGCCCGCCACGTGAAACATCCATTTCCAGCGCCATGACTTCATGACGCAGACTCAGTTCATTAAGCACCGCGCCACATGTCGCAATACTCAGTCCGGTGGCAACCGCCAAATCCGCTTTTGTCGCCGAGCCCAGTGATTTCAATGCATTAGTGACCATCACCACATTATTGATCTTCATTTCACGGGTAGTACGGTTGAGCGGAGTAAACATATTGCCTCGGGGATACGGGTAAGAATGAGGGGTAATTTAGCACAAAGTGGAGGCGGCCTTACTGGCAACGTCACGTCAGGCTGTAGACCGGATCTATGCATACGCGATTGCCTATGGCGCAACGGACGAAGGGGCACCGGGTTTACGCCCGCATTACCATGCGGATTATTATGGCGCGTATTTCCGCGATGCCGATGGCAATAAACTGTGTATTTACTGTCATGAACCCCTGGTCTGAATACCCTCCCCACTTTATCTGACGTTTTGCACAAGTCTGACGAGTTCTGTCTCGGCTTCCCCTTCGTCATGTCCGTCAGTAAAGCAGGCGCCGCTCACCGGTTCGCTGAGATCGGGGAAATGATAGACCGCATTGACACACGACGGGCCGCCGCCGGAGTGACCGGCTGAGCGCCCGGCCTTTCCCATAGCGCCCTTCATCAATCCGAGCGCGTAGCCGCATGCCGTCCACGGCCGGCCCTCAAGAGCGCCCCCGAGCGGATATGTCACCCGCATTTCGGCAAGCCATGCGGCGCTGAGGAGTTTTCCGGTGAATAAGTCGTGCAATAATCGGGCGGCGTCCCGCACATTCCCTGCCAGACAGCCATGATACACCCAGCCCGGATGGTACTTTCCGGCAGCCTCACAGTGTAGTTGGGCAAATTGTTCGCGTGTGGTGACAAGAGAAATGCTGTTAAGCCCGAGTGGTGTTGAGATAATCTCTGCGACAAGTTGCGCAAGATCCAGGCCAGACGCGGCTTCAATCTGCTCACGTACCAGCATGTAACCTACATTGGAATAGGACCAGCCTTCGCCGGGTGCAAACAGCATACCCTGAGCCAGGGCGGCACTGAGCAATGTTTGACGATCCCAGGGTTGCTCACCGGCGGCGACGGCGTCGTGATAGGCTTTCAGCGTGCCGTAATCCGGCAATCCGGCTGTGTGGTTAAGCAGTTGCCGCAGCGTATACGCTGCACCGTCGACAGGGCTGTCAGGTTGCAAGATACCGCGTTCGCAAAGCTTCAGTGCGCAAATCGCTATCGCGGTTTTGGTGAAACTCCAGTAAGGGAAGCGGGCGTCAAAATTTCCTTCCCCCCTTTCTTCCCCCGAGGCTGAAATACAATAAGAATGGAATTTATGCATGACTAACCTCATCACAAGAAAGAAAGCAGGCAGGCACCCGGTGAAAATTAATGCCTTCGGCGTAACTGTTATTTTATGCTCTTGATTTACATGAAAATACCCAATTCAACGAAGCGCTTCAACCGAAAGTTCTCCTTCAGGTGACCTCTGTAAGGTCTTTTCCAATGGTTTTTACTGTCTGGCGGGGCAAAATTCAGCATACCGGTTATGATGAGGGCGGGCGAAGTTAACCGCGTTGGGCGGAGATGATCAGTGATTTCGTCAGTAAAACGGATAACGGACTCCTCTGAGTTCCCGGCATGCGCATTCATCTCTGACCGCAGATCGGGTATATTGATACGCAGATCACAAAAATCCCTTAAAGGAAGACGTCGCATTATGAGTTATCGTTTCACCCTGGTTGCCGTGGCAGCTGTTTTAACCCTGACAGGATGTGCAAAATCGAAAACCGCCGATCAGGCACCGGCTTTCGATTTTGGCTCCACACGGGTGACCGTAACGCACATCCCGACGAAAACCGATGATGGTACCAAACTGTATGTGACCATTGATGGTAAAGATGCCGGTGCTCTTGGAATTGGTGAGAGCATGGAAGTACAACTTCCTGAGGGTAAACATAAAGTTGGCGGTTATGCGCGTTCACTGATTGGCCGCGTGACCATTTCGCCTGTCGACGTTGCAACATCCCGGGATGCGATAAGCCACGTGACCTATTCTGTTGCAAACCTTAAACCTACCTTCCTCGTCCGTGCCTCAACACCGGTTCCTAAGCCTAAATCAGAATCGATTCCGGCAGAACCCGTTCCGAGCATGCCGAAACAAATTGAAGATCCTGTCACAGCAGAACAGACGCAAGCCGCAACGCCTGCTGCGCCGGTAACCCCTCAGCAAACGCAAGCCGCAACACCTGCTGCACCGGTAACAACTCAGCAAACGCAAGCGGCAACGCCTGCCGCGCCGGTGACAACTCAGCAAACGCAAGCGGCAACGCCTGCCGCGCCGGTGACAACTCAGCAAACGCAAGCGGCAACGCCTGCCGCGCCGGTGACAACTCAGCAAACGCAAGCGGCAACGCCTGCCGCGCCGGTGACAACTCAGCAAACCCAAACGCCGCAAGTTACCGAACTGACACCGACCACTCAGTCGCAGACATCACAAGCAACGCAAGGTTCTGCAACGCCTGTCATCACTGATCTTACTTCTACTCCTCAAGCTTAACCCGGTTTCTACTGCCGGTGCCTGATGCACCGGTGGTGACTTTCCTCAGAATTTCACTACCGCACCCAGTTCAATCACCCGGTTTGGCGGAATATGATAATGTTCCGGCGCGCGTAGTGAGTTTCGCTGCAATACCTGGAACAGTTTTCCGCGCGCCTTCAGGTACCACGGACGCGGTTCACCAAGAATAAACGTGTCACGCGACATGAAAAATGAGGTTTCATTCATGTTGCTTTTAAGCCCTTCCAGTCCGCAGCGATAAAGGATATCTGTCACATTCGGCTTCTCCCTCCAGCCATAACGGGCAATAACCCGCCAGAATGCCGGTGAAAGTTGCTCGATAATGACCCGCTGGACGTTATGCACATAGGGTACATCTTCCGTTACGATGGTCAGCAGCACCACGCGCTCATGCAGAATCTTGTTGTGTTTGAGGTTGTGCAGCAACACCAGCGGCACTTCATATTGCCCGCGCGACATGACTACAGCCGTTCCCGGCACCCGTTGTGGCGGCGATTTTTCAAGTGAGGTAATCAGCGCCTCCAGCGCTTCCGGATCCTGACGCAGGCGGCGCAACAACCGCGAACGTTCCGTTTTCCAGGTCAGCATAATCACCAGAATAGCCACACCAATTGTTACCGGCAGCCAGCCCCCCGAGAAAAGTTTGCTCAGGTTGGCAGCAAACAACGGCACATCAATCAGCAGCATCGCCATAATCACCAGGCCACCTGCCCAACGTTTCCATCCCCAATTTTTGATCATCACAATGCCGATCAACACAGACGTGATCACCATCGTACCGGTGACTACAATGCCATACGCCGAGGCGAGGTTGCTGGAATGCCGGAAGCTGACGATCGCAATCAGTACGGCGAAATACAGCAGCCAGTTGACAACCGGAATGTAGATCTGACCGGACTCCACATCCGAGGTGTAAATAATGCGCATAGGAGGCAAATAGCCCATGCGCACAGCCTGACGCGTCAGGGAGAACACCCCCGAAATCACCGCCTGTGAGGCAATAACGGTCGCCAGCGTGGCCAGCACTAATAGCGGAACGAGCGCCCAGTCAGGTGCCAGCAGGAAAAACGGATTCTTAATGGTCTCAGGCTCGCTGAGTAATAACGCACCCTGCCCGAAATAATTCATCACCAGCGAGGGCCCGACCAGTATAAACCAGGCGATGCGGATGGGTTTCTTACCAAAATGCCCCATATCTGCATAAAGCGCTTCGCCGCCGGTAACTGAAAGCACCACCATACCGAGCGCGAAAAAAGAGACTGTTTTAAATTCCACAAAGAAATGCATCGCCCAGTAAGGATTGAGCGCCTGCAATACTTGCGGATTATGCACGATCCCGCTGATACCCAGCGCCCCGAGGGTGAGAAACCATATAACCATCACCGGAGCGAAAATTTTCCCTACGCTGCCGGTACCATTTTTCTGAATAAAAAACAGCAGCGTCAGGACGGCAATGGAAAATGGAATGATAAAGCGGTCTAATGACGGCTCAATAATTTCCAGCCCTTCAATAGCCGAAAGCACCGAGATGGCGGGCGTGATAACACCATCACCATAGAAAAAGCTGCCGCCAACCAGCCCGATAAACATAATGAAGGGGATCCAACGCGGATTGAGATTGCGGATCGCCAGTGCCATCAGGGTCAGGATCCCGCCCTCACCGCCATTGTCGGCGCGCATCACAAAACTGATGTATTTGACGGAAACCACCAGCATCAGCAGCCAGAAAATTAAGGACAAAAAACCGAAGAGAGAGCTTTGTGTCATGGTAATGCCCGCCTGTCCGGTCAGGCATTCACGTAGGGTATACAACGGGCTGGTACCAATATCGCCATACACGACACCGATACAAGCCACTGTTACAGTCAGCAGCGATGATTTATTTTTTGTTTGCTTCATGAGTGGCTTCACAATTTCCGGGGACGACGTTGGTCGTCCCACCAAAAGAGTATAGCTGCTTCGCGGGAGGATCTCAGGCCCAATATGAAACGGTTACATTCATTATTGTCTTATATATCAGGTATTCACTTACAAACATGGCCTACATGTCTACAGACTACCAGGACTCTATCTGCGTGCGGGGTTTTGGATAATATCTCGGTATAAACCTTTCACAGGTTCAGTTAATAACTTATTAATTGATGAGGTCCCCAGAACGGCTTCTTTTTTCATAAGGGATGCGTAAGCGCGCAGATCAGCGTTCGAAGCAAGATCCCGTCTCATACATTTGAGAATAATGGTGTTGGATTGCCGGGTCATTTCATAGCCGAAACTGAGCAACCCTAATATTTCTCTGGCTGTTACGATATGGTAAGCGCATTCATAATTCCACAAATTCCCGGGCGATAGATAAGACATAAGATGAAAATCAGCATATCTGTGTATTCCCCCCCAACACCCAGGCATCATTAACAG
>NZ_JAFMOS010000565.1 GCF_019049755.1 Rahnella perminowiae | reverse complement strand
CCTTAGTTCAAGCAACAGCTGCAATTAACAGACCAATATTTGATGATTTTTCTAAGAAGATTGTTCCAATCCAATAATTTATCAGCATGTTTGGTCTTTTAATAACATACATTGACCACTGGTTTTATATACAGTTAAATGTGCCATTCTTTAGAGAGGATCGCACATGGCAGTACGCAAGCTTACAACTGGTCAATGGATTTGTGAATGCTACCCTGCTGGCCGCACTGGCCGCAGGGTTCGTAAACAATTTTCCACCAAAGGCGAAGCGCTTGCCTTTGAACGCCATACTATGGATGAAGCAGAGAATAAGCCCTGGCTTGGCGAGAAAACTGATCGCCGTACCCTGGAAGATATCGCCAAGCTTTGGTACAACCTACATGGCCAAGCCCTTACAGCAGGCTCAAAAACCTATAAGAAAATCTGCCTAATGGTTGAAGCTTTAGGCAACCCCCCCGCTACAACTTTTACCGCTAAAGACTTCGCTCACTATCGTGACAAGCGCCTAAACGGCGAAATCTACTTTTCTGATCGTTGGCGTCAAGGTGCTGATCCAACTACGGTGAACCTAGAACAAAGTCATTTGAGCGGAATGTTTAGCGAGCTAATTCGTTTGGGAGAATGGAAACAGCCTAATCCTCTTGAGACCCTTCGAAAATTTGCTACATCTGAAAAAGAAATGTCGTGGCTCACACATGAACAAATCAACATACTGCTTGAGGCTTGTAGCAAAGGAAGATCCGATTTGCCCCTAGTTGTTAAAATTTGTTTAAGCACAGGTTCGCGTTGGCGGGAGGCTGAGACATTAACGCGATCTCAAATCACCCCACATAAAATCACTTTTGTAAGAACCAAAAGTAAGAAAAACAGAAGTGTCCCGATCAGCAAAGAGCTTTATGAAGAAATCGTTGCGCAGCCGGGTGACCGATTTTTCAGTGAATGCTACTTCCGTTTTATGGCTGCTATCGACTCAACAGATATCGTCTTACCGCGTGGTCAGTTAACACATGTTCTTCGCCATACCTTCGCTGCGCATTTTATGATGTCCGGTGGCAATATACTTGTTTTACAGAGAATCCTTGGCCACTCCGATATTCAGATGACTATGCGCTATGCTCACTTCGCCCCTGAACATCTTGAAACTGCCCTCCACTTCAACCCATTAGCCACGATGAAAACTGGCGACAAAGTGGCGACAAAGGAAGGCAATAGCCCTGATTGGTCACCCCTGACCACATAATCAACATCATGAAAAATATGTAATTTATCGATTTTAAAGACCCGGTGACATTACCGGGTTTTTTCTTTTCTGCTTTACAAAACAAACCTTTACTGCTTATTTCTCGTTTTCAATCACCCGCACCAGCGTTCCGTCGATGTCGATCATCGCGCCCATTCTCAGCCCGGATGACTGCATGGTTGGCAGGTGGATACGCGGATGAGCGGTGTCGTCCTGCCCTATTCCGGCAGCAATTAAAGCATCAAAAAAATCACCGGCATTATCGACACGCAGACAGCAACTGAACCAGCTGGTGAGCGGATCAACGTCCGTATGCAGGAAAAACTCCAGCGTAATCGTGCCGCGGGCCATGATCAGCCAGCCGTCATCAACATACGTCGTGGTGAATCCAAAACTGCTATAAAAACGCTGGGTTTTTTCGAAATCACGTGAAGGAAGATTGGGTGTGGCGTAATCCGTCATCCTGGCCTCAGTGGTGTGTTGAATGTCACGCCATGATGCCTGAGCAAAAAGGATGAGGAAAGAGAAGGTCTTAACTATGTCATTCCCTGCCAACAGGCAGGGAATCAGGCACATGAGACGCGGAGCTCCGGAACTAAAGGGGCATGGCGTTTTTATCAGAACGGATACATCAGACCGGTAGCAACCTTGTCCTCGGGTTATTACATGATCCGCTCGAGATGTTGGCCTTTTCCCCCCAGACGTCCGTCGGTCTGATTCCATTCCTTCTCGTACGCCTGATAAGCAAATATAAAGGCCTGATGACCGTCTTCAAATAACTGATCGGGGCGTTTATGCCAGCCGGAATAAGCATCGTAGCGTAAAATCTCATAGCCGCCCGCAACCGGATGTAAAAGGTAGGTGTAGTGTTCACAAAATTCCGGTGCATAAGGAATATCTTCCCCCGCTTCCAGTGTGATAAACAAACCGCCGAGGCGTAATTTAATCATTGATATCCTTTTTCATGATCCACAACCTGGTGGTTTGGGTGGCGGTCACATAAGCCGTCTCAGCGACACAATGCATCCCCTGACGCTGATAAAAGCCGATAGCAGGCAGATTACTTTGCAATACGTCCAGCCAGAGAACGGGCTGATGATGATTTTTTGCCACGCGTTCAGCGAAAGCGAAAACGTCCGTCCCCAGGCCGCGCGAACGGTTCTCTGGCGTGAAATACAGTTTGCATAACTTCGCCCCCCGGCCTTCTGTACCATCCGGCGACACATTAAAATGCAGCTTAGCGAAACCGATGGCCTCCCCCTTATCCTGCGCAACCAGCCAGCAATAATCATGGCTTTTAAGGCTACGGGCTATCACCTCATCACCAAAATCTTCCGCCAGGAAAGCATCCAGCTCTTCATCGTTTTGCCATAAACCACCAAAATAATGGCGATACGTTTCCCGCCCCAGACGCTGCAACAGGCGTAAATCGCCCAATCTAGCTTCACGAATCTCCATTATGACACCTTTTGTGAAATCATTCGTTACATCTGCCTGTTGTCCCGCAACAGGGTAAGACAGCCGGCTTAAGGCTTCCTTAAGTTCTTCTCTTTACACTCTATTTCATCGTGAAACTATACCGTTATTCAATGAAAGCGGATATTCAGACGATGCACCCTTTACCTGCCGGACAGCACAAATTAACGTATTTGAAATTTTTTTGTGCTGTCAGCGCTTTGCCGGATTCTTTTGATGGCTATTTTGGCCTGTATAACTGAGGGTAGTATTATGGAGCAACTAAATCATTTGGTTTTTCTATGGATTAACGCGACACCGGCTTCACCGAAAGCGCTGATTCACCTTGCTACTTTTCTGGCCAATGACCTGATTATGATTGTCCCCCTGTTGATTATCGGCTTGTGGCTGTGGGGTCATCAGGAACGTATCGGTCAGCAGCGTGAGATGATCAGCAAGACAGCTATTGCGCTCCTTTTTGCGATGACAACGGCTAAAACGTTTTCTATGTTATTTCCGCATGCCCGTCCTTTTGTGGAAGGTGTTGGTTATAACTTCCTGCATCATTCACCGGACGACTCCTTCCCGAGTGATCACGGCACGGCCAGTTTCACCTTCGCACTGGCCTTTCTGTTCTGGCACCGACTCTGGTCAGGTGCGTTACTGATGGTAACCGCCTTATCGATCGCCTGGTCACGCATTTACCTTGGCGTGCACTGGCCGCTGGATATGGTGGGCGGGTTCCTGGTCGGTATGCTGGGTTGTCTGTTCGCGCAACTGGTGTGGAATTTGTTCGGCGAACCGATTAACGCGCTGATGTGTAAGGTTTACCGTTTCGGTTTTGCGTTCCCGATTAAAAAAGGATGGGTTCAGCACTGATCGGCTCCCCCGTTCAAAGCAAAAAAAACGAGGCCACCTGCGCCTCGTTTTTTTATGTCGGCAGATGATTATTTACCGAAGATGCTGCCCCACAACCCACTGATTTTCATCATCACAAAGTCCCAGATACGGCCAATAAAACCGGTTTCTTTCACTTCCTGCAATGCCACCAGAGGACGCTGTTCGATAACCTTGCCGTCCAGACTGAAATCGACCGTACCGACCACCTGATTTTTCGCCAGCGGTGCCTCAAGCTGCGCATTAGTCAGATGGAAGCTGGCCTTGAGATTTTTCAGCTGGCCTTTCGGCATTGTCAGCGAGGCATTTTCAGCCACGCCGAGCGGCACCATTTTCTCATCACCAAACCAGACGCGCTGACTGGTAAAGGCATCACCCGCTTTAATCGGCGTGAGTGTTTCGTAGAAACGGAACCCCCAGGTCAGCAGGCTTTCGCTTTCGTTGAAACGGATCCGGTCACTTGGTGCGCCCATCACCACGGCAATTAAACGCATGCCGGTAGAATCGCTGGCAGACGAAACCAGATTATAACCCGCACCTGATGTGTATCCGGTTTTGATGCCGTC
Source organism: Rahnella perminowiae (assembly GCF_019049755.1). Taxonomy (GTDB): domain Bacteria; phylum Pseudomonadota; class Gammaproteobacteria; order Enterobacterales; family Enterobacteriaceae; genus Rahnella; species Rahnella perminowiae. The sequence goes on along the minus strand of NZ_JAFMOS010000565.1, from coordinate 16,149 downwards.
AACGTTCAGGCTGGAACTCCACAACAGGCGGTTGCGGTTAATCTGCTTGATATGATTGAAGGTGAATTCTTTTTCTTTGTGCAGTGCATATTCATCCGGCGTATCGCGGATAAGCGCCTGCGACAACAGGGCCATGTCAGTGGCGGAGGTATATTGTCCGTCAGCATCCAGTCCGTGAACGGTTTTGAAATGCGTGTTTTGCAGCTTCAGTTGCTCAGCATAGCGATTCATCAGGTTGACGAATGAATCCTGGCTACCCGCCACAAAATCGGCCAGCGCAATACTGGCATCGTTACCTGACTGGATCACGATACCTTTGTTAAGCTCAGAAACCGGTACATGATCGCCCGGTTTGAGGAACATCAGGGAGGAGCCGCGCAGCACCGGGTTGCCGGTTGCCCAGGCATCATTACCGACGGAGACCAGATCATCAGATTTGATTTTGCCGGATTTGATCGCCTGTCCGACCACATAGCTGACCATGATTTTACTCAGGCTTGCCGGGTCAAGACGCGCATCGGGATTAGATTCCGTCAGGATCTTCCCGCTGTTGTAATCCATAAGCACCCAGGATTTGGCATTAATCTGAGGTGCGACCGGGGCGTTATCCGCCTGAGCGGCAGGAAGCGCCAGCAGCAAAACTCCACCGCCCAGCGCGTAAATGAAAGTCCGTTTGAATTGGGAAGAAATTGTCATAGGTATCAGCGCTTTTGTCCGGGTAATTGAAATTTATCTTATCTTTCAATCAGATTGTGCAACTCTGTCAGGTGTAGAACCTACTGCTTTCCGGGTCGGGAATAAACCTAAATAGTGTAAAGATCTTAAGAATAGTAGAAATTTCCGCTGCTTGCGCAAATCCAACTGGCGATAAAACCAGCAGTAAGCACTTGACCATTTCATTCAGATGGGACAGTTTATCTGTAAATAGCATACAAAATATCTATATCAATAAAGGGCTTATTCACCACGTTTCCCTCCGCGGCTGAACAGGTACAGGGCATCAATGACAGGTCTGTTGTTAAAAGCGCTGACTGGCGCACTGGTCGTGATTCTGATCGGCGTATTGTCTAAAACCCGCAACTATTACATTGCCGGTCTGGTTCCGCTGTTCCCCACTTTTGCCCTGATCGCCCATTATATTGTCGGCACAGAACGTAACATTGAAGCGCTGCGCACCACCATTATTTTTGGACTGTGGGCGGTGATCCCTTACACAGCGTATCTGATTTCTTTGTATTTTTTCATCGGCTCAATGAAACTGCACTACGCCCTGTTCGGTGCTGTGGTCTGCTGGTCACTGGCAGCATGGTTACTGATAAGCCTGTGGACGCGCTTTCATGCCTGATGAAGACCGCGTGACAATATCAGTCATAAAACCCTCAGGATGTAAACTTGCATGAGGCTGTTTGCACTCCGCTGAATGACGTCTGGCGCAAGCTGAAGTGGTCATGCTGCACGCATTTACAACAGACTGCATGCTGAGGGTTACAGCCGGAAATCACGGATAAAATCTTCGTTTTCACGCGTCAGTTCGTCCCGGATAAAATCAATGAACTGACGCAGTGAGGCCGGGCGTCGTTTACCGGCCGGTGACTGCAACTGCAGCGTGCGCTGGCTGAGTTGCTCAATGTTGACCGGTTTAACGCGTAACCTGTCGCGGCGCGCTTTGTACATAATGGAAAAATGGCTGCATGCCGCAATCGCGCCCGGCGTCTGTACCATAAAATCGTACAGCGTGGAAAAACGGTTACAACTCACCGCAGGCTCAAGAAAAATGCCATTCATCCGGCAGGATAAATCAAACAACTGGCGGATGGTGCTGCCCTGCTCGTTCATCGCCAGCGGGTACGGATGCAAATCCGTCAACTGCACCTCAGTTTCCGCCAGCGGATGATCCGGACGCATCACCATCCGCACCGGTGCGGGGAAAGACGCCAGAATATCCACGCCGCGCTCCGCCGCCAGACTGAACTGCAACGCCAGATCCACTTCGCCGTTGTGGATCATCTCTGACACTTCTACCGCCGTGCCGACGTTGAGATAAAACATCACTCCCGGGTTGTTCAGCCGGAACTGTGAAAACAGTTGCGGCAACAAATCAAACGCCAGTCCGTCAGTGCAGGCCATACGGATCACCGTGCGGCGCACCGCGTTCAGCCCCTGAATTTCTGCAATGGCGTGCTCCATCTCCATCATGCTTTTGCGCACATGGTTTTCCAGAATCTGTCCGGCATCGTTGAGCACCATACCCCGGGCATGGCGCTCAAACAGCGGTGCGCCGATACGTTCTTCAAGGCGCTGGATCTGGCGACTGATGGCAGAGACGGCGACAAATAATTGCCTGCTCGCCGCACTCAGCGAACCGGTATTTGCCACCACCAGGAAATAGCGAATTTCCGTACTTTGCATAACCGTCTTGCCTCATAACTGTGCAAACCAGCATTACAATAAAAGCAACGCTAAGTTGCAATTATTATTATTGTGGCAACGCTTGCGCAGCGCTTAGAGTGAAACTGCTAAAAAAACCAACAATAAATCCTCAAAACATTTAAAAGCAGGTTATTCATGACAGCGGAAAATATCGTAGAACAGGCATTAGCCTGGTTTGATCAGGGTGAATATAAACGAACGTTGGCACGCAGGGTGGCTATTGCCACTGAAAGCCAGAGTCAGCTGCGTGATGCAGAACTGGCGCGTTATCTGGATGAAGAGATTAAACCGGCACTTTCAGCGATGGGTTTCAGCCTGCTCAGCATTGAAAATCCTCATGCCGTCAACCGACCTTTCCTGATTGCTACACGCATCGAAGACAGCAAATTGCCTACCGTACTGAGCTATGGTCACGGCGACGTGGTGTTCGGTGACGATGAGAACTGGCGCAGTGATCTGTCGCCGTGGGTGTTGAAAGAGGAAGGCGATCGCTGGTACGGACGCGGCAGCGCCGATAACAAAGGCCAGCACAGCGTCAACATTGCGGCACTTGAACAAATCTTTAAAGCACGCGGCGGGCGCCTCGGCTTTAACTGCAAACTGCTGTTTGAAATGGGTGAGGAAATCAGCTCTCCCGGGCTGGCAGAACTTTGCCGCGACTATTATGACGAACTCAGCGCCGATATTTTTCTGGCATCCGACGGCCCGCGCCTGAGCGCTGCACGTCCGACGTTGTTTCTGGGTTCGCGCGGTGCGGTAAATTTCCGTCTGAGTATCCATGCCCGCGACAACGCCTATCACTCCGGTAACTGGGGCGGTCTGCTGACCAATCCCGGCATCCAGCTTGCCAATGCGCTGGCCTCGCTGGTGAATCAACAGGGTCAGTTACAGGTGGCAGCGCTTAAACCTCCTGCTGTCAGTGATGCAGTGCGGGAAATTCTCAGTGATGTTAAGGTCGGGGGTGACAAAAACGATCCGCAAATCGACCCGGACTGGGGCGAAGCCGGGCTGACACCCACCGAGCGTTTATATGCCTGGAATACGCTGGAAGTACTGTCATTCCTGACCGGCAATCCGCAGCGCCCGATGAACGCCATCCCCGCCAGCGCTACGGCGGTCTGTCAGTTGCGTTTTGTGGTTGGCACTGACTGGAAAAACCTGACAAAACATGTCCGTGATCATCTCCATGCGCACGGTTTCCCGCAGGTAGAAGTGGAATTTATGCGTGGTTCGCCGGCCACCCGTTTTGACCCGACCGACCCGCTGGTGGGCTGGGCGCTGGATATCATGCAGCAAGCCACCGGCAAAAAACCGGCACTGCTACCGAACCTCGGCGGTTCACTGCCCAATGACGTCTTTGCCGATATTCTCGGTCTGCCGACGTTATGGGTGCCGCATTCCTATCCGGCCTGCGGTCAGCATGGCGTCAACGAACATATGCTGCTTTCCGTCGCCCGTGAAGGGCTGGCAATCATGACCCACCTGTTATGGGACTTCGGTGAGCACGGCACCGCCCTGCTCGCTCAGCACAGTGATCATGCCGGAGGTGCCCGATGAGCCAGTTAACGGCTTCACCCAACGCAACAGGCAATGCGGCAGATAAACCGGGCCTGATGAAAACCCTTTTTGCGACCTGTATCGGTAACGCGCTGGAATGGTTTGATATCGCGATTTACGGTTTTTTCGCCAGCTATATTGCTCATGCCTATTTCCCGACATCCGACCCGACCGTTTCCCTGTTACTGACATTCGGCAGCTTCGGCGTGTCATTCCTGATCCGCCCGCTCGGTGCCATTGTACTGGGCGCTTATGCGGACAGGCACGGGCGCAAAGCCTCGTTGCTGTTATCCATTAGCCTGATGATGGCCGGCGGCCTGATCATCGTGATCACGCCGTCTTACGGCACTATCGGCATGGCGGCTCCGCTGCTGATTCTGGCGGCCCGTCTGATCCAAGGTTTTTCAGCGGGTGGCGAATTCGGCAGTTCTACGGCTTTTCTGGTCGAACACTTCCCGGAACGCAAAGCATTTATCGCCAGCTGGCAATTCGCGACACAGGGTGCGAGTACACTGCTGGCATCAGCATTCGGACTGGGCTTATCGGCAGTGCTGAGTGAAACACAACTTCAGGACTGGGGATGGCGGATCCCGTTTATCTTCGGGCTGCTGATAGGGCCGGTGGGTTTGTATATCCGCCGCCATATCCGGGAATCGGACAGTTTCAGCAAGGCCAGGAAAACCGCCTCGCCGTTGAAAGAAATCGTGCGGGCGCAAAAAGGTCTGTTCTTTACCGCGATTGGTCTGATGGTGGTCTCTACTGCCATTAACTATATGCTCAACTATGTGCCGACGTACGCGACCAAAACGCTGCATTTACCCGCGTCGGCGGGGTTCAGCGCCACGCTGGCGGCCGGGATTATCCTGACAGTAGTGACACCGGTGATGGGATTGTGGGCGGAGAAAATTGGCCGTCTGCCGCTGATGTGGGGGTCGCTTATTTTGCTGTTGCTGACCGTGTATCCGGCGTTCTGGCTGATGCTGCAACATACCTCCGCGATGTCCTTGCTGTTGCTGATAAGCTGGCTGGCACTGCTGAAATCGGTGTATTTCTCCACCGTGCCGTCGATGATGGCTGACCTGTTCCCGATCACCACCCGCGCCAGCGGCATGGCGATCAGCTACAACGTCGCCGTAACCGTGTTCGGTGGATTTGCGCCCTTCATCTGTACATTGCTGATTTCCGCCACCGGCAGCAGTCTGGCACCGGGCTACTATCTGATGATGGTGGGTTTGCTCAGCGTCTGGGCATTGTTCAGAGCGCAAAAAACCCAGCACTGAGGGATCTGACAGGCTGAATCTGAGGCGGGCTAAAATGGCCCGCCTTTTTTATTGACTTAATCCTTCAACGGCTAAGTCTGCGGTGCCACTTTCAGTAATTTGCCGTCACGATCGTCAGTCAGTACATACACAAATCCGTCAGTACCCACCTGCACTTCACGAATACGTTCCTTGCGGTCACTGAGTAAACGCTCTTCATGTGTGACTTTCTCCCCGTCGAGTGTCAGGCGGATCAGCGACTCTGACGCCAGCGCGCCGACAAACAGCGAGTTTTTCCATTGCGGGAATTTCTGCGCATTATAAAACGCCATGCCACTTAATGCCGGTGAAACTTTCCAGTAATAAATCGGATCTTCCGCGCCTGCTAACGTGGTGCCTTTGGCCTCCGGGATCGGCTGTCCGGAATAGTTGATCCCGAATGTCGCCAGCGGCCAGCCGTAGTTTTTACCGGCTTTCGGCAGATTCACTTCATCGCCGCCGCGCGGACCGTGTTCGGTTTCCCACAACGCGCCGCTCCACGGATTAACCGCCAGCCCCTGCGGATTACGATTACCGTAGGTCCAGATTTCCGGTTTCGCACGTTTGTCGTGAACAAACGGGTTGTCCTGCGGCACCCCGCCTTCCGCTGTCAGACGTAAAATTTTGCCTTGCAACTGGTTGAGATGCTGCGCGTTAATGCGCTGGTTATTGTCACCGGTGGACAGAAAAATATTGCCCTTGTCATCAAATGCAATACGCCCGCCGAGATTAATGCCGCTTTGTAAGGCCGGTTGCTGAACAAATATGACCTTAAAATCTGCCAGGGTTTTATTGTCCGCCGACAATGTGCCATAACCCAGGGCGGCATGTGGTTCACCCTTTTCTCCCGGTTGCGCAAATGTCAGATACACCCGGCGGTTACTGTCAAAATCAGGCGATAAGCGCACGTCCCACAAACCGGCCTGTCCTGCGACCCAGACGGCCGGTACACCGTTCAACGGCGCAGACAATCCTGAGTCCGGCTTCCACAGCCGCAGTTGTCCGCTGCGTTCGGTAATCAATGCCCCCTGATTATCGGGTAAAAAAGCCAAAGACCAGGGGTGATCGAGCCCCCTGGCCAGTTCCGTTACCTGTGCGCCGGCCAGCGGCGGTGGAACGGGGGATTTCGGGGCGGCACAGACGTGGGTGGTTAACATCATCGCTATAAAAGCAGGCAGTAATGTGTCGCGCAAAGAAAATGGCATAGCGCTTCTCCCGAAGTGATTTTTGCAGGTGAAGAGGAAAACATTAGAATCACAGACAAAATTCAGTTTAGGCCATGTCCCTGATTTTGCTCAGCGGTTGCGTACGGCTATAACCTACAGGAATAACAGCGCTGCTAAATATAATAACAACAAGGCATTCCCTCTTTTGTAACATACCGGTAAACTGCCTTCACAGAATAGACGTCCAGACAGACAGACTTCTGCACATCCTCAATCTGGAAAGCCGCATTGCCTTCCCGGATTTACGCCCAAAAACACCAGAAAAAACATCGCGTCCGACGGAGCTGTTCAATAATGAAAAAAATATCCGCCTCCCTGCTGGCATTAAGCCTGTTTTCCGCTCTGCCGGCGTTCGCTGCCGGTGAAACACCCGCGCCGGTTCCTGCGGTTATTGCTCAGCACAACGGTCCTGTGCGCATTGCGGTTATCCGTAATCTGGGCTCCGACGATAACACCACGCAGTTTCTGGCCGGTGCCATTAAACAGGGACGCGCGCTTGGCTTTAAAGTGGATACTTTCCTCAGTAATGGCGATGACGCGAAATTTCAGGATTTCGTTAATCAGGCTATTAGCCAGAAATACGACGGTATTATCCTGTCACAGGGGCGCGGCCCGTATTCTGAGGCGCTGGTGAAACGCATCGCGGCAGCGGGTATTGCGGTGTCCGCATTTGATACCGAAGTGCCGGAAAACATTCCTGGCGTTACGGTCACCCGCCAGGACGATGCCTCGCTGGCGAAAGCATCTGTTGGTCAGCTGGTGAAAGATTTCAACGGTAAAGCCAATATCGTCAAATTGTGGGTGGCCGGTTTCCCGCCAATGGAACGCCGCCAGAAAACCTACGAAGCGATTTTAAAAGAGAATCCGGGCATTCATCAGCTGGAATCTATCGGCGCAGTCTCTTCTGATGTGCAGGGCGATACCGCAAACAAAGTCGGTGCAATTCTCGCCAAATATCCGAAAGGGCAAATTGACGCTATCTGGGGTGCATGGGATGCCTTTAGTCAGGGCGCATATAAGGCGCTGAAAGAAAATGGCCGTACCGAGATTAAACTTTACAGCATCGATGTGTCGAACCAGGATTTACAGCTGATGCGCGAAAAAGGCAGCCCGTGGCAGATGACGGCTGCGGTGGACACACAGCTGATTGGTGCGGTTAACCTGCGAATTGTGGCACTCAAAATTGCCGGCGAGAAAACCCCGGCAACCTATGAATTCCCGGCGCAGACAATTCCGCAATCTTTGCTGCTTAGCCAGCCGGACGGCATCAACGTGACCGGACTGAGCAAAATCATTCCTGGCTGGGGTAAATCTGCAGATTTCACCGCACCGTGGTTTGCGACGCTGGAAGCCAAATACAAAAAATAATCCCCTGGGCCTCCCGGAAACGGGAGGTTTTTTCAGCATTTTACGGGTCTATATCAGGCGCTTCCCCTCACTTTTCCCGCTCAACATTCCCCCGTTTGCCTTGTCCGATCACAGAAATAAAGAAACATAAATTCAGAAACAAAAATCTCAATAGCCGCAGACCCCCGCCAACCGTTAAAAACGTACTCTCCCTTTTCATATGGACATTCACGCAATGAGTACAGAAATCCTTTCGGTCAAGGAAAAGATTGGATACGGATTAGGTGACGCCGCCAGTCATATCATTTTCGATAACGTCATGCTCTACATGATGTTTTTCTATACCGATATTTTCGGCATTCCGGCGGGTTACGTCGGTACAATGTTCCTGCTGGCCCGCGCACTGGACGCGATCTCGGACCCGTGCATGGGATTACTGGCAGACCGTACCCGCACGCGCTGGGGAAAATTCCGCCCTTATGTGCTCTTCGGCGCCATTCCTTTTGGCATCGTCTGCGTATTCACCTACACCACGCCGGAGCTAAGCATGACCGGCAAAATGATTTATGCCGCCATCACATATACCCTGCTGACGCTGATGTATACCGTGGTCAATATTCCTTATTGCGCTCTCGGCGGTGTGATTACCTCTGACCCGGCGCAGCGGATTTCGCTGCAATCGTACCGCTTTGTTCTCGCCACGGCAGGCGGCATGCTAAGTACCGTGCTGATGATGCCGCTGGTTAACTTTATCGGCGGTGAAAATAAAGCGCTCGGTTATCAGGGCGGGATTGCGGTACTGGCGATTGTCGCTGCCGTGATGCTGGCGATTTGTTTTGCCACGACCAAAGAACGTATTGACCCGGGCAAACCGACCGGCACCATGCGCGAAGACTTACGTGACATCTGGCACAACGACCAGTGGCGTATTGTCGGCCTGCTGACCATCCTCAATATCATGGCGGTCGCGGTTCGCGGCGGCGCCATGATGTATTACGTGACGTACATTCTCGGCAATCCGGTGCTGTTCGCCTGGTTCCTTGGCGTGTATTCCGTCGGCAACCTGATCGGCAGCGCACTGGCGAAGCCGCTTACCGACTGGAAATGTAAGGTCAGCGTTTTCTGGTGGACTAACGCCATTCTGGCGGTTCTGAGCATCGGCATGTTCTTCCTGCCTGTTCACGGCAGCGTTGTGATGTTTATCTTTATCTTTATTATCGGCGTCCTCCATCAGCTCGTGACCCCGATTCAATGGGTAATGATGTCTGACACTGTCGATTACGGTGAATGGAACGACGGAAAACGCCTCACGGGTATCAGCTTTGCAGGCACTCTGTTTGTGCTGAAACTCGGTCTGGCACTGGCTGGTGCCATGATCGGCTGGATGCTGGCAGGTGCCGGTTATCAGTCCGGTGCTGCCACTCAAAACAGTGCCACCATGACCAGCATTGTCGCACTGTTTACGGTGGTTCCGGCCGTCTGTTATCTGCTGAGCGCCATCATCTGTAAACGCTATTACATTCTTCGCACCCCGCTGCTGCGCCGCATCCTTGATGAGGTCGCACAGGGCATCCGCCGTAATCAGCAAGAATTTATGAAATAAACCTGCTTTTGAAGAACTGAAACTGTTTTAACTGAACATGCCCAAAATCATTCGTGCTGAATCAAGAGGGCAACTCAGTGAATCCCCGGGAGCATACATAAATATGTGGCCGGGGTTCGCGAAGGCAGCCAACGCAGAGTCAGTATGAAGGATGAAGGGCTAGAGGAGAAAAATTAATGAAAATCAGTGATGGTAACTGGTTGATCCAGGAAGGATTGTCACTCACGCATCCGCTTCAGGTGTTTGAAGTACAACGCTCAGGAAATGAGATGGTGATTTACGCCGCGCCGAAAGATGCATCGGAACGCGCCAGCCAGCTCGACTCACCGCTGTTTACGCTGCGTTTCTTCTCACCGCAGACCGGCGTAATAGGTGTACGCATTACTCATTTTGATGGTGAAAGAGAGAAAGGCCCGCATTACCCGTTAATCCAAACCGACACACCAGAACTGCGTTTTGAAGATAACGATGAATTCGCCGCACTGCACAGCGGTGATCTCTGTGTTCGTGTGACCAAAGGCAATAACTGGACGCTGGATTTCCTGCGCAACGGCCGCCGGATCACCGGCAGTGTTGCGAAGTCTAACGGCTATGTGCAAGATGCGAAAACACAGAAAACCTACATGATGGAACGTCTGGATCTGGGCGTCGGCGAAACGGTTTACGGCCTGGGAGAGCGTTTCACCGCACTGGTTAAAAATGGTCAGACGGTTGAGACCTGGAACCGTGACGGCGGCACCAGCACAGAGCAATCCTACAAAAACATTCCGTTCTACCTGACGAACCGCGGCTATGGCGTGCTGGTGAATCATCCCGAATGTGTGTCTTTTGAAGTTGGCTCTGAAAAAGTCTCCAAGGTGCAGTTCAGCGTGGAAGGCGAGTATCTCGAATATTTTGTTATCGACGGCCCGACGCCGAAAAAAGTGCTCGACCGTTATACCCGCCTGACCGGCCGCCCTGCACTTCCACCAGCCTGGTCGTTTGGCCTGTGGCTGACGACTTCGTTTACCACCAATTATGATGAAGCAACCGTCAACAGCTTTATTGACGGCATGGCAGAACGTGAACTGCCACTACATGTTTTCCATTTTGACTGCTTCTGGATGAAGGCTTTCCAGTGGTGTGATTTCGAATGGGATCCGCAAACTTTCCCGGATCCACAGGGTATGTTGCAGCGCCTGAAAGCGCGCGGTCTGAAAATCTGCGTGTGGATCAATCCGTACATCGGCCAGAAATCGCCGCTGTTCCATGAGGGCAAAGTAAAAGGCTATCTGCTCAAACGCCCTGACGGTCGTGTCTGGCAGTGGGATAAATGGCAGGCAGGCATGGGGATTGTCGATTTCACCAATCCACAGGCCTGCGAATGGTACGCCGGACACCTGAAACGTCTGGTGGATATGGGCGTAGATTGCTTCAAAACCGATTTCGGTGAACGTATTCCTACCGATGTTATCTGGCACGACGGCAGTGATCCGCAGAAGATGCATAACCATTATGCGTTCGTGTACAACAAACTGGTGTACGAAACATTGCAGGATAAGCTTGGTGCCGATGAAGCAGTCCTGTTTGCCCGCTCAGCCTCGGTGGGCGCACAACAATTCCCGGTTCACTGGGGCGGTGACTGTTATGCCACTTACGAGTCCATGGCTGAAAGCCTGCGCGGCGGATTATCCATCGGGTTGTCCGGCTTTGGTTTCTGGAGCCATGACATTGGCGGCTTCGAAAACACCGCACCGGCACATATCTACAAACGCTGGTGCGCATTCGGCCTGCTCTCCAGTCACAGCCGCCTGCATGGCAGTAAATCCTATCGTGTGCCGTGGGTATATGACGATGAAGCCTGCGACGTGGTACGCCAGTTCACGCAGCTTAAATGCCGCCTGATGCCGTATCTCTACCCGGCATCTGCACAGGCCGCCAGTCATGGAACGCCGGTGATGCGCGCCATGATGCTGGAGTTCCCTGAAGATCCGGCATGCGATTATCTCGATCGCCAATATATGCTCGGTGACGACCTGCTGGTGGCACCCGTTTTCAGCGAAGAAGGCGACGTCGATTTCTATCTGCCGCAAGGCCGCTGGACGCATCTTCTGAGCAACGACGTGGCTGAAGGCTCACGCTGGCATCGTCAGCAGCATGGCTTCGACAGTTTGCCGTTGTATGTCCGTCCGAATACCTTGCTGGCGCTTGGCAGCAATGATCAGAAGCCGGATTATGTTTACAACCAGCAGCCTCAATTCCATTTGTTCGAACTGGAAGAAGGCGCGGTCGCGGAAAGCACGATCACGGATCTGAGCGGGAAAACCGTCTTCACTCTCAGCGCGGTGCGCAATGGCAACACCATCATTCTGACCAGTAAAGGCGACGCGCCAGGCTGGACGCTCTGTCTGCGTAATATTCAGCAGATAGCCGGTTTTAGTCAGGGCACATCAGCAATTCAGGCATCGGGCATCGTCCTGACACCCGAAGCGGGCTGTAAAGAGTTCGTGATTACGTTATAAAATTCATCAATAATCGGCCTCGCCGCCTTTCCGGGCTGCGGGGCTTTTTTATGCGGTGCCTAAACGTCCTGATAAACACTTTCGCCATGAATGCTACGGTATTCTTTAGGCGTCATTTCATAGCCTTTTTTAAATACTGAATAGAAATATTGCAGCGAGGGATAACCGCACATTTGCGAGATCTCATTGATGGAAATCGAGGTGGCGGCCAGCAGATTGCGGGCACGATCGAGTTTTTCTTCGTGGATCACTCCGTGAATCGTTTGCCCGGTTTCATCTTTAAAACGTTTCTCAAGGTTAGATCGCGACATGCCAATGGCATCCAGCACCTGCTCAACTTTAATCCCTTTGCAGGCGTGATAACGGATGTAATGCATAGCCTGAATGACGGCAGGGTCACGCAGTGATCGGAAATCCGTTGAACGACGCTCTACTACCTTCACCGGCGGCACCAGAATACGCTGTAACGGCAATTCGCGCTGGTCCAACAACTGATGCAAAAGTTTCGCGGCGCGATAGCCCATCTGACGCGTGCCCTGTACTACGGATGACAACGCGACACGCGACAGGTAGCGCGTCAGTTCCTCATTATCGATACCAATGACGCAAAGCTTTTCTGGCACAGGAATATTCAGATGCTCGCATACCTGTAACAGATGCCGCGCCCGGGCGTCGGTGACAGCAATAATGCCGGTTTGCTGTGGCAGTGTCTGGATCCAATCCGCCAGCCGGTTCTGGGCGTGCTGCCAGTTTTCCGGTGCGGTTTCCATGCCCTGATAGACTACGCCCTGATACTGCTCGGCAGACACCAGCTTTCTGAACGCATACTCGCGTTCCTGCGCCCAGCGCTTTCCCCCTGCATCAGGCAGACCGTAAAATGCAAAACGGTTAATCCCCTTTTCTTTCAGGTGCATAAAGGCCGCTTCAACCAGTGCGTAGTTGTCGGTAGCGATATAATGTACCGGCGGATAATCTTCTTCCTGATGATAGGAACCGCCCACGCCGACAATCGGCACGTTGAGACCTTCGAGCAACGTTTCAATTTCACGGTCGTCAAAATCGGCGATCACGCCATCACCTAGCCAGTCTTTAATGTTGTCGATGCGACAGCGGAAATCTTCCTCAATAAAGATATCCCAGTCACTTTGTGAGGCCTGAAGGTATTCACCTACGCCTTCGACGACCTGACGGTCATAGACTTTATTGGCGTTAAATAACAACGTGATCCGATAACGTTTTTCAAACATACCTGTTTCTCACCGATGATCTAATAGACTAAAGCCTCATTCATTTGCACTAATGAATGAGGCTGATTGGGTTGGTCAATAGCACAACACAAGGGCTTACGTAGATTTGGCATAGCGAATTTGTGAGGCTCCTCAGGTTTTCCTGAATGACAGTCCGCCATCACGGTGATCTTCGCTGACTTTATGCGCGCCGTTTGGTCGCAGAATCCATCCAGACCGCCAGCAGTAAAATCGCGCCTTTGACGATGTATTGCCAGAACGTCGGCACATCCAGCATGCTCATGCCGTTATCCAGCGAGGCCATAATGAAAGCCCCCATAACGGCACCGGCCACGCTGCCAACACCGCCTGCAAGGCTGGTTCCGCCAATAACACAAGCCGCGATGGCATCCAGTTCCGCGATATTGCCCGCCGAAGGCGAACCAGCCCCCAACCGCGAACTGAGGATCAGACCGGCAATCGCTACCATCAGCCCGTTGATCGCAAACACCGCCAGTTTGCTGCGCTCCACGTTAACGCCGGATAACCGTGCCGCTTCTATGTTGCCGCCAATCGCATAAATACGGCGACCAAATGCAGTACGGGAGGCCATGAACATGCCGCCCAGCATCAGCGCCACCAGAATCAGCACGGGCGTCGGCACACCGCGATAATCATTGAGCAGGTAAATAGCCCCCAGCGCAATAATCGCAGTGAGAGCCTGACGGGTCACATCACTTTTTGCTGCTGTCAGCGGCAAACCCAGTGCCGCCCGCTGTTTGCGCCTGCGCCATTGCCAGCCAATGAACAGGGCCAGCGCAATTGCGCCAATACCAAAACCGAAAGAATCAGGCAGATAACTCTGACCAATTAATGACATGGCAGGGGTTGTCGGCGATACCGTGGTGCCGCTGGTGATACCAATCAGAATGCCGCGAAACGCCAGCATTCCGGCCAGGGTTACGATAAATGAGGGGACCTTGCGATACGCGACCCACCAGCCATTCCAGGCACCCAGTAACAATCCGAGCGCCAGTGTCACCACAATAGTGAGCGGCAACGGCCAGCCGAGCCAGACATCGAAAATTGCCGCCGCGCCACCGAGTAATCCCATCATGGAGCCGACTGACAGGTCGATTTCCGCCGAGATAATGACAAATACCATACCGACAGCCAGAATGCCGGTGATTGCCGTCTGGCGCAGCAGGTTAGACACGTTACGGGCACTGATATAGGCGCCATCGGTGGTCACGCTGAAAAAGACAATAATCACCGCAATGGCCGCCAGCATGACGAATACCTGCAGGTTAATGCTTTTTAGTTTCTGTATCGAAAATAACACGTCAGCCTCATCGGGACGGGCTGACGCAGACGGGGTTCCCGGCTGTGGAAATTTAGACATAAGATTCACTCCTCAGTGCGGCTTCCATGACCTGTTCCTGACTTAAATTGTTGTTATCCAGACAGGCTTTGACCTGCCCGAGATGCATCACTACTACCCGATCGCTGAGCCCCAGCACTTCGGGTAACTCTGATGAAATGACGATAATCGCCATTCCCTGCGCCGCGAGCTGGCCGATCAATTTGTAAATTTCATGTTTTGCCCCGACGTCGATCCCGCGCGTCGGTTCATCAAGAATGAGGATTTTAGGTTTGAGCAGCAGACACCTCGCCAGAATGGCTTTTTGCTGATTGCCACCACTGAGCCGCCCGATCGCCAGTTCGGGAGAAGATGTTTTGATTTTGAGTTGCTTCACTGACTCACTGATAGTGTGCTGTTCCTGGGCTTCGCGCAGAACACCGCCGCCGCTGAACTGACTTAACGCCGCCAGCGTAATGTTGCTGCCAACCGCCATCACCGGCACGATGCCGTCACGTTTACGGTCTTCAGGCACCATCGCCAGCCCGCGGCGCATCGCATCACGGCAATCGGTGATCTGCACTTTTGAACCTTGCAACCAGATATCTCCCGACCAGCGCCCGGGATAAACACCGTACAAACATTCCATCATTTCTGTTCTTCCGGCGCCCACCAGCCCGGCGACACCCAGCACCTCGCCCTGCCGCAGGGTAAAACCGGCGTTATCCACCCGTTTGATATGCCGGTTAACCGGATGCCAGGCAGTGAGATTTTCCACCCGTAAAATTTCTTCACCGATCTGGCGTTCACGGGACGGAAAGAGTTCAGTCAGTTCGCGCCCCACCATCATGGCGATAATTTCTTTCTCAGATGTCCCTGCGGCATTGCAGGTGGCGATATGTCTCCCATCACGGATCACACACAGTTTGTCGGAAATGGCTTTGACTTCGTTGAGTTTGTGAGAAATGTAAATGCAGGCGATATCGTGATGACGCAGGTCACGAATGATATCGAGCAAAATCGCCGTTTCACTTTCGGTCAGAGACGCCGTCGGTTCGTCCAGCACCAGCAACCGGACCTGCTTGTTCAGCGCTTTGGCAATTTCAACCAGTTGCCGCTGCCCAAGGCCCAGTTCACCAACCCGTGTATGCGGGTCAATATTGAGTTTGACCTGCGCCAGCATGCGCTGGCAGCGCAAATACATTTTATCGGTATCGAGCATCCCGTAACTGCCCCACTCATTTCCCAGAAACATGTTTTCCAGTACGCTCAGTTGTTTTACCAGCGCGAGTTCCTGATGAATAATCGCAATCCCTTTTTGCTCGGTATCCCGGATACCCTTCGCTGTAAGCCGTTCTCCTGAAAAATAAATTTCACCTTCAAATGTGCCTTGCGGATAAATACCGCACAACACTTTCATTAATGTGGATTTACCTGACCCATTTTCACCGCACAGTGATAACACCTCTCCCGCAGATAACGTCAGGCTAATATTATCAACGGCTTTTACCACACCAAACCTCTTAGTGATATTGCGCATATCCAGCAACGGTAATTTTTCATATTGTTCTGGCATTTTCACCCCCGGCAGAAACAACACC
>NZ_JAFMOS010000566.1 GCF_019049755.1 Rahnella perminowiae | reverse complement strand
CATAATCATCGAATATGAATGCTGACCTGTGCCCAGATTTATTCACAGAAACAGCGGGTAAGGCTTTGGAACAAAAATGGGTAATAATTTTTTGTTTAACCGGGTAACCCGATCCCGAAATCCTGCTCCATTTTTTCAGTAAGCAGGGCCTGGCGCCGCGCCGCCAGTGTCTACGTCGTAACAAATCAGCGCAGCTGTGGCCGCCTCAGCCTCAGGGTTTATATCCTCATCATATCTGAACCACACTAATACAGAGTTGCATAAAAACTTTTTTGTTCATGATTCGTGAACAAACATCAGGCGTGAACAAATGAAGCCTTAACGACTTGTCACAAAAGCTGCCGAAAATATGCCCTACGGCATCAGATTAGATTATGAACTTACTGAAGGGGAGGGCGGTACTGATGGAAGCGCCACACTGACTACCTCATATGGGCAGAAAACACATTTTACTCTGGAAGTAAAAACGGTCCACCGAATGGAGACCCTTTCTGGCGTTGAAAGACGGACTCTCACGCCAGTCAATAGTTTGCCGGTGTTGCTTATTTGTAATCGGCTTTCCCCGGCGCGGGTGGATTACTGCTCGCAAAACCGCATTAACTTTATCGACAGCGCCGGAAATGCGTGCATTGATGTACCGGGACTTTACATCATCATCCAGGGAAGGCAGGAAGAAAAAAAGGTTACTGCAGCAGGAGGGATATTCCCTGCTGGGGTCATGAAACTTCTGTTTGTTGTGCTTTCCGAACCTGATGCACTCAATAAAACCTATCGGCAGCTGGCAGAATTGTCGGGTCTATCATTAGGAATGGTCAGTAAAGCGTTCGATGTTTTAGAGCAACGGCGGCATTACCGCAAGGCCAAAAGCGGCAGACGTATCATGGATACTGATGGGCTTTGCGTTATGTGGATTAAAGATTCCGCTCTCTTCAGTGACTGAAACCTTGCTGCTGCGGATCCAACATATCTGCGGCGCTCAGGGTATTCATTACTTTATTGCGGGTGCAACGGCGCGCGAAATCCTGCTTCACCATGTGTATGGGAGAGCCATCGGCCGCCGTACCCGTGATATTGATTTCGCAGTTTTTGTTCAGGAGTGGCAACTGTTTGACGACCTGAAGCAAGCATTAACTGCAGCGGGTGCAAACACGATAAAAGGGAATGCCCATCGTCTAGTACTGGAGGATATTGAACTCGACATCATTCCTTTTGGCGGCGTTGCTGAGGCAAATAAAATTGCCTGGCCACCAGACCGGGAAGTTGTAATGGCGGTTGATGGTTTTGAGGAAGCATTCAGCCATACGATATTGATAACAATGCAATCTGGTGAAGAGATCCCTTTCTGCTCAGTGCCTGGTCTCGCGCTGGAGCAGCCACTCGCCTTTGTCGACGAGGTGCGCGCCACGTTCGCCAGGCTGCGTTAGCCTTAACCGGAATGGCCAGCGATCGATGTTATTTTCACTGCAGGTTGAAACACCGGGAGAGACGCGGGCGTTCTATTTCCTGATGCGTGGCTGTGACCCGTCTAGATGATGGGTATCAGTCCTGTCTGCTGATAAGTCACCATCAGTTCATCAAACAGTTCAGTGTTCTTATGGATCCGTGCAATCAGTTGCGCGCCCGCGACGGCTGTATAAATAGCGAGGGCCTGCTTTTTGTAATCCTCGGAACTACCTGTACCTTTCTCACTAAGCACCTGGCTCAGCCACGCGACGTTGGCATCAACAAAAGCCTGTACTTCAACCTTAACGTCCTGAGGCAGGTCTTCATATTCAGCGGCCATGAAACTGGATAAACACAGCCTGTTATCATCTTCAAGGGATTGACGGAAAATAGCAGGATAACGCTTTAAGGCTTCGCCGGCATTGGCACTTGTGCTGCGTATGGTCTCAAGGTGCTGAGCGGTATCCTGCCAGTATCGGTGGGCAACCGCAGCGCCAAGGCTTGCCTTGCTGTCAAAGTGGTAATAGATACTGGCATTTTTGATACCCACTGCCGATGCAATACTGCGAAAGTTTATCCCGTTATATCCGTGCTTCTGAGCCGCATGCCTCGCCTCAGCTAATATTGCTTCCCGTGCATTTACGCTCATCATCGCCTCTTTCTTAAACACAAGTTCATATCATCACTATACACCTGCCGTCTTAGCCTGCCAACTGACAGGCAGGTGTTGACACTCACAAAATATAGGTCCAACATTAAACTACCAATTGACAGGTAGATATTGGCTATGACTTATCCACTCACATTAACTGGCGTTAAGGAACTTCCTCCGATGAAAATCTATGACTGGTATGACGGGCCTTATCCTGCACGTGTGCGCATTGCGCTTGCAGAAAAAGGATGGCTGTCAAAGACAGAATTTGTCCCGATTAATTTATGGAAGGGTGAGCATAAAAAAAACGAATTTCTCGCCATTAATTATTCGGGCACGCTGCCTGTTCTGGCGCTTGATGACGGCACGCTGATCGCCGAGTGTACAGCTATCACACAGTATCTGGATGCACTGGACCCGGCATGCGCGCTGACAGGAACAACGCCGGAAGAGAAGGGCATTATTCATATGATGACGAAGCGTGCTGAAATTGAATTCCTTGATGCAGTAAGCGTGTATTTCCATCACGCAACGCCGGGGCTGGGGCCAGAGGTTGAAATGTATCAAAATCCGGAGTGGGGCAACCGGATGTGCGATAAGGCAATCAGAGGGATGCATTATTTTGATCGCGTTCTACAAACGCAGCCTTATGTCGCCGGTGACGCTTTCTCAATGGCGGATATCGCAGTGATCGGAGGGATGATTTTTGCCGCATTAGTGAAACTTCCCGTACCGGCAGAGTGCAACGCATTGCGTGAGTGGTATACCAGAATGCAGGCCAGATCATCCGTTCAGCAATGGAAAGCGATGGTTGATGCAGAGCGCGCCTGCAGAGAAAGGATGTGAGATCAGGTTAAGTTCAAACCGAACAGGCGATACATTGCACTCTTGCCACTGCCGGTCAGGTGCACCTCGCGATATCCCTGCGTGCGGGTTATCCACCCTTTCTGCAGAAAAAGTGTCATGAGTGCCGAACCAGCATCACCGCCTAAATGGAAGCGTCTTTCGCTCCAGTCGAGGCATGGACAACAAGACTTACGGCGCGGACGTGAATTAAGCACCGCGCCAAGTTTCTCAAAATGTGTTTTGCCGACTGGCGTCAGCGCAGTGCCGTCAGCCTCAATCCATTTTTCCTGCTGCATAAAATCGTAAATTTTTACAGCCAGTTCTCCTGCCAGATGATCGTAACAGGTTCGTGCGTAACGCAGAGATACCGGCGTCCTGGATTGAGGGGAAATGAGGGGATGCATGGACACTCCCATGAGATTCTCCAGTAACCCGGCGATATGATGGCCCGCAAGGCTGTAATACCGGTGGCGCCCCTGAGTCAGACAGATGACCAGCCCGCCGCTGAGAAGTCGGGTAAGATGACCGCTCGTTGTGGATGCAGCAATATCCGCTACCACGCTGAGTTCCGTTGCTGTCCACGCGCGGCCATCCATCAGTGCACACAGAATGCTGACCCTTGATGTGTCAGCGATGGCAGACGCAACCAGTGACATCGATTTCTCTAGCGAATTATCCGGCTCACTGTCATATACGGTTTTCAGAGGGGTCATTCAGGGTGTATTGCCCATTTTTGAGTGACTTTAGCCGCCCGGATATCGTCATCCGTGACCAGAATAAGCCGGTTACTGTGATCGCTGTACTGTACCAGAATGTTAATGCCATTTCGGGCCATTGTGTCAGCTATTTCTCCGAGTTCTCCTGGCCGTTCCTGAGATAATTTCCTTATCAGAGGGCGGCATACGCGGATGACATCAAAGCCGGCATCCGTCAGAACCTTGCGGGCTTTTTCACCGTCTTCAACCAGGAAATGTGCATGTCCGGCTTCAGGCGTCGAAAATACACCACCTCCTTCAAGTCCTACACCGTTTGTACCCAGCACGCGGCCAAGTGAGCCAAGCGAACCTGGAGTATGACTGAGAATGACGTGAATATCATACATGCTGATGTGCTCCCGTATCAGAAGAGTAATCACGGAATACACGGGCAACGCGTATTCGGTAGAATGAGAAAATTGACTGTTTACCTTCTTTCTGCGCTGCCAGATGCATAACATTTTGTTTCCAGCCCGCCACAGACTCCTCATCTTCCCACCATGACAAAGAAAGGATTTTTCCGGGCGTACTCAGACTCTGGAATCGCTCAATAGAGATAAATCCCGGCGTGTCTGATAATAAGGGTTTCAGCTCAGAGGCAAGCTGAAGATACCTTTCCTGAGCCTCTGGCAGGGCGTCTGCCTCAAAAAGCACTGCAATCATTAGTCTGCTCCGTCGTTAATTTCCAGTCAGTTTATTGCCGACAGAAGCCTGATGCTTCGGTCGTCGCCGAAGCATCAATGTGTTGTGAAAAACGATTAATGATTAATGATTTATATCGATGCCATAATTCCCGCCAATACATCCCCCGGCCTTTCAAGCACGGCCAGATGAGTTCTGGCATTCTCCAAACGTTTCACTTTAAAGAAATCATGCGTTGTAGCGAAACGCTGCTGTAAAGCAAGGTATTCGTCGTTTCTGTCGAGGGAATAGATATGGGTAGCCTTCGGTGGGTTTTTGAGTTTTTCGAGGCGTTGCAGCGGTGAACCGTATTTATGGTAGGCATCGGCGATCACCTGACCTGCAAGTCGCCAAAGCGGGTAGCTGGAGCCAGCCATTTCGGTTTTCAGATGGTGGTTCATGATGGGGGAGTCGCTTCCTGCCAGCCAAAATTCGTAAAGATGATCCCGCGCATATTGCCAGCGATCTTCATGCTGCATTTCTTTGATTGAAGTGAAAAACGCCGCCGCAGGCTGATTCATGATCCAATCAAGGAATATCACTGCAGGCACACGTTCTTTTAAACTTTCCACCAAATCTACAGCTATCCAACTGGCATGGGCAACGGAGACCGGTACTACGCGGGACAGGCCGAGATGTTCAATGAGGGTCAACGCGTCTGTTAATAACGCCGCACCGTCAAAATCCTGACCATCGGTCGATGATTTTCCATGACCACGCCAGTCAATAATGACAACACGGAAGAAAACGGCGGCCAGCTCAGAGAAGTCATTGAAGACGGTTTTTGGCTGGCACCAGCCCGGCATCAGGAAGAGCGTTGTGTCCCCCGTACCGATATCCTGATAATCGATATCGCCATGCTCTGTATGCAAAATAGGCATGTTTTCGCCCTGTAGTGAAGTGAGTGGATAACTAACCTATCCGATCCATTGCTAATTAAACAAGTATTTACTTGTTTAATTAGGGTGTTTAGCGATAAATGACCGGAATTGCCTGCGCCGGTTAATGCGTACGCAGACATTTATCTGCAATATCTCCCAAGGTTTTTGGAACGTCACTACGTATCCAGGCCATAAAAATGGACATCTAAAAAGCATCAGCGATAACATCTCAGCGTGCATACTGTTTTGAAATCAATGGAGGGGGATAAGATGGCAGAAGAAAACATGCTGATTACTGACAGTAATGAGCTTGAGCAACTTTACGGCGCGATAGCTAAACCTTCATTAACGAAGGTGACTGACCATATTCATCCTGCTTACCGGCCTTTTATTGAGGCCTCGCCATTTGTGGCGCTTGCAACATCAGGACCGGAGGGTCTGGACGTATCACCGCGAGGCGATCCAGCAGGCTTCATTCACATCGAGGACGCTAAAACGATACTTTTGCCCGATCGCCGGGGAAATAACCGTATCGATAGTCTGCGCAATATTTTAAATGACAACCGGGTTGCGCTTCTCTTTTTAATCCCCGGCGTTGGCGAAACATTGCGTATAACCGGGACAGCTGAAATCCGTAAAGACCCGGCTTTGCTTGATCAATTCTCAATCAATAATCAACCCCCTAAAACGGTGTTGCGCATTTCAGTGAACAGCGTTTTCTTTCAGTGCAGCAGGGCAATTATTCGTTCAAAACTTTGGGATCCTGCCACACAAATTGAGCGCCAGACTCTTCCCAGCACAGGCAGTATCCTGAGTATGATTTCGCAGTCAGAAATTGATGGTTTGGCTTACGACGAGGCCTTGCCCGGGCGATTAAAAACCACACTTTACTGATGCTTGCGGAAAGTGAGTCCCGGAAAGGTCAGGGGTAGCTGCTGGCAGATGAAAGTCACGCCACGATGCGCGGGGGATTCTCTGCTCTGTTCGTTAAGCCCGCTTCAGGCACGAAGCCGTCTGAAAGGAGAAACTCAGGCGCCTGTAAGCGGGAAGCAGATTTTGTATCAATAGTGAACCAGTCCGCCGTCTACCGCATACTGGCTTCCGGTTACGTAAGACGCATCATCGGAGAGCAGGAAAAGCGCGACAGCGGCAGCTTCATCAGCTGTACCGGCTCGTCTGAGGGGCACCTGGTTTACCACAAAATCCTCAAACTGTTGCCGCGATTCATCGGGCATGAAGTGCCTGAAATTAGTCTCGATGGGCCCGGGTACCAGTGTGTTGGCGCGAATGTTGCGCGTAGCAAGCGAGGCGGCCCAGCTTTTTACCATGGCGACAACGGCGCCTTTGGTTGCCGCATACAGGCTCGTCATTGCCGCGCCTTCATAGACCGAAGACGACGCGGTGACCAACACAGATGCGCCGGGATTCAGCCTTTGGGAAAGTGATGCAAGCTGGAGCATTGGCCCGCGAACATTGGCATTCATCATGCGGTTAAAGGCGTCGGCTGTCACAGATTCAGGGGCACCCACTTCCGCGTAACCCGCATTCAGCCATAATCCGTCAAGTTGTCCCCAACTGCTGACAGCCGTCGCGAGCGCATTAATATCAGCCTCACAGGCTGCATCACTTTTCAGGATCAGTGCAGTGTCCGGTAATAACTTGCGGGCTTGTGCCAGACGTTCTTCACTGAGTCCCGTGATGGCAACTTGCCCACCTTCTTTTACAATGCGCAGCGCACCCGCCAGTCCCATGCCACTGGTACCCCCCGTGATAAGAATACGTTTACCGTGAAATCTGCCCATAACCACTCCTTTTTTATTCTTAAAATCGTCGCTTACCTTACGAAAGTTACACACATCCGTCTTCTGTTCAACGATGCCGTGGTGAAGTGATGGATGACCTGCCAGGATCAACCTGGCCGGGATCTTAAAAAGTGCAGGGAACTAAAAAGGGTGTGCTTACAGGTTCACCTCTGGCACGGAGCGGACAATATAATCGTCCGCTGTGAGCGAAAAAAGGACGTATGCTTTCTCGCTCATATATCGATAAATGGAACAGGGCTTAATGAGAAATGGTGATATTCCAGAGCAGATTTTAGTGCAGTCAGTAATACGGCTTGCGGATTACATAAAAAGAGCCCGGTGTAAGCGAACAATATAATCTGCATTCGGATTGGATCGTTTATCGCCCATTCGTTCCTGAATTGCCTGCACAGCAATATCCCGACGCGCGGGCAGCCGTGATTTTTCCGTTGCGGCGAGCGCCAACTTCATTTCATTGTATGTGAGATCCGTACAGTAGCAGGGCGCGCCCGGCTGTTGACGCCATGACTCCTCAAGCGTGCCCGCATCGAAGGCGTCGAACCCTGTTTCATTGACAAGACTCATAACCACTTTTTTGTGCTCTTCGATATTCCCCGCCACAGGAATTGAAATACGTACTTCCGTTGCTTCTGCTGTACCTTTTGTCGCGAGAGAATCTGAACCTATTGCATTCCACACCTTTACCAGAGGGCGGTTCAGGAGATGCGCCACCCACAGGCTTTCGACCTGACCATCTGAGAACGTATCAATGTTGCCGTCGCGATGGGGATAATAGTTTGACGTATCAGCAACGATAACATGCTGGGGTAACTTTCTTATCAGAGGGGCGATATCCACAAGCTTCGCCATAGGTATGGACAGAATAACAACCTGCGCATTTTGCATGGCGCTGGCAGCATCGGCCGCTTCAGCACCCGTTGCAAGCACGTCGGGGGCTATCGTTTCAGGTCCGCGTGAATTTGCAACCTTAACGGAGTGCCCGGCAGATGCGAGACTGCGCGCAAGCGTTTTACCGATATGGCCTGTTCCCAGGACAGCAATGCGGTACTTTTCATTATTAGTCATAAAGTTGCCTTTTGAATCAGGCCGTTACTTCACGGTTACGTTTGACGATAGCATCATGAGTGAGTTGAGCGCCTGCAGATGTGAATTCCTCGATTAGCGCATCTCTGTTCAATGGAGCGCGGGTTTTATTCGCTGCCTGCAGGGCCGCTTCAAGCTCTCCTGCTTTCAGCTCAGTGCAATAGGCTGGCGTGCCGGGCTGTTGCCGCCATGATTCGCTGAGCGTACCGGCGTCAACGGCATCGAAACCGGTCTGACTCACCAGTTCCAGCGCAACAGATTTTGCTGCCGGATTATCGCCGGCAACCGGAATAGCGATACGGGACGGAGAACCGGCCGCCAGCCCTTTATCTTTCAGCGTCTCGGCCAGAACAGCGTTCCAGGCTTTGACAAGAGGCCGCCTGACTATTTCACTGGCGTACACGCTTTCAGGTTTGCCTTCACGGATTTTTTCAATGTCTCCGTCGCGGAAGGGGTAGTAATTAGACGTATCAATGACAATTACGCTTTCCGGGATGTTGTGCAGGAGTTCAGCCAGTTCAGCATGCTTGTCAAAAGGTATGGAGAGGATGATAACCTCCACACCGCGTACTGCCTCCTGGCGCTCAACCGCCACTGCGCCGGCCTTGCGTGCCAGCTCTGAAATCGTTTCCGGGCCTCTTGAATTCGCCAGTTTGACCGTATGACCTTGCTCAGAGAGCTTATGTGCCAGCGTCGCACCAATATTTCCTGCGCCAATAATGCCTATTTTCATACCAGTACCTTTTATCTGCATGGGGGGTTAGCGGTTATCAGCAGGATGGGCAAAATTATTCAGGGTATCTCGTAACTCCTCGAGCTTTGCATCCGATAACTGACAGGCTGATTTGATTCTTTCGGTCACGCGCCACAGCTCGTTTTGCAAAGCGCGTCCGTTATCCGTAAGGGTAATGAGCACCCGCCTTTCGTCCGCGCGGTCCCGCGTGCGGAGTATGCGACCGGCGGATTCAAGCCGTTTAAGAATGGGCGTAATGGTGCCGGTATCCATGCCGAGCTTATTACCGATCTCACCCACGGTGCGTGGTGTGCCGTTAAACAACTCCAGCATGACCAGATACTGCGGAAAGGTAAGCCCCAGCGGGTCCAGGAATGGCTTATGTAACCGGTTCATGCGGTTCGCCGCACCGTAGAGCGCAAAAGAAAGTTGTGTTCCTGTTTCCTGTCGCGACTGCATATTCATACTCCAGTCTCTTATCTTGTTGTTGATTATCTTGCGTACAAGATAAAGCATATAGTAACCCTTTCGTCAGTTAAAGTGTGATGAATGAGTAATTCGTGCGCTATTACAATGACCATAAATCAGGGAAGAAGGCTCAAGGCTGACGGGGTGCTATAGCTCTGCGTGATTCGAACAGGCCCGCCTTTGGTACGGAGCGGCTTGGTCCGAGGGACATGTCGTCTGCTAAGAACGAGAAACGGAAGTACGAAATCGTTCTGACTACCGGGGACGTATTTCAAAACATCCCGTGTGTTAATCAACGGGGGAGCAGATCAAAGAGGGAAAATTGATCCGAATATCTGGTCATGCCGCAGGAGGCAGTGACGCGCTTCAGCGAGCTGGGGGAAATTCTTGAAACTGGCCTGCCGCTGTTGCCGCAAAAGATCCTTGCGCAGTTTCTCAGCGAAGGGCACTTCTACCGCCATCTTAAAAAAATGCGCATTCTCTATCAGCAGCGTCGTCGCATAATGCTTGAGGCTATTGAGACGAGCTTTCCGGGGCTGTCTGGATTTGAGCTGACCGATGGCGGCATGCACATTGTTACTTTTCTGCAGCGTGGCATTCAGGACAATGCGCTGGCCGTGCTATGGAGGCAGCACGAGCTCTACGTGCGGCCTCTCTCCAACTGGTATGCGCAGACTCAGAAGCGTTACGGGCTGGTGATTGGCTATACCGATATCCGATCGTTTGAACAGGCGCAGCAAATCTTACAGCGTGTGGCAGCCGAGACCCGTGCGTTGATGCAGTCGTAACGGTACTCTTTTACAGATGTGGTATGCGATGCGCCACCAGTCGCGTGGGTGTCCTGTGCAGACGGATAGGGTTTCCTTTTCCGGAAAAAGCAGCCATAGAAAATTTTTCTGCGGCAGATAATTGAGGGATTTCAGGGCGATTTCGCTCACCGTAATCCTTCAGGCTTACCTGTTACTGAATTACCTCGCGTTGCACTAATTATTGAGCCGGTCAGAGGTGTACGAGGACCTTGCCGATGACTTCAGAAGATTCTACAGCGTTGTGAGCATCCGCTATTTGCTCAAGAGGCAGATTTAAGCCTATTACGGGTGAATAGTTCCCCGTTTCAAGGCAGGCATTAATATCTGCTGCGCTGGCTTGTTTCAGTTCACGAGGCACGTTGTATATATACACAAAGCGGAGTACACAACCGTGCGTCATGGCCTTAAGAAGTGGGACGGAAATTTCTTCTGTTGCGCGACTTGTTGCATAAGCGCTGATGACACCTCCCTGAGACAAACAAGCCAGATTGGTATCAAAATTCTCTTTCAAAGCCACATCGACAATATGATCAACACCGAGATTCTCAGTATTTGCCAAAATAGTACGTGCCACATCGTCAGCTGAACGGTTGAGCACCAAATCTGCACCACGAGTTCTCGCTATTTCTGCCTGTTTTGCATTGCTCACCGTGGTAGCGACCCATGCCCCCGCCCATTTTGCTAATGATATTGCTGCTGTTCCTACTGCGCCGGCCCCGCCATGAATAAGGACCCGACAGCCTTTCAGATCACCATCGGAAAACAGACAACGGTGGGCGGTGAGTGCGGGGATGCCGAGTGACGCACCTGTTTCAAATGAAACGTTGTCAGGGAGCCTGACGGCCTGAAGTGCCGGAACAGCAACAAACTCAGCCGCAGTGCCTGTCGCCCGGCCATATTGCGCCTCATAAAGCCAGACACGTTCACCGAGTCGTTCAGATGATACGTTCCCGCCCACTGCCTCAATCACACCTGCACCATCCTGATGGGGAATGATACGTGGATACGGCATTTTCGCAGAGAAACCTGTTCTGGCCTTAATGTCCGTCGGATTGATTCCGGAGACAGAAATACGCACGAGCACTTCATCAGGACCTGGTGCCGGTTTGGATACTTCGCCAATTTTCAGCACATCATGAGCATGGCCCTGGGTTTCATAAAACGCAGCTTTCATAATTTATAACCCATTCATTATACGACTAAAAAATTCATGGCCATATCAGCCACCTCTGCGGAGATACTCTAGTGGTTATAAGCTCTGTTGGAAAGTAGGCACACTTTTGATATATAGAGATAAAAAGTATACTAATGGAGTGTTTGAGGATGACGACTCAGCAAGAACGGAATTACCGGTGTACCGTCGAAGCAACAATTGCAGTAGCGGGTGGCAAGTGGAAACCGCTGATCATTTACTATCTGCTCACGGGAACCAAGCGGTTTGGCGAGCTCCGTAAGCTTATCGGCGGGGTCACACAGCGTTCATTGACGTTACAACTCAGGGAACTTGAAGCTCATGGCATTATTTCCCGGGAAATATTTGCTGAAGTTCCTCCACGCGTCGAATATTCACTGACTGAGTTGGGTTTTACGCTTGAGCCGGTACTCGACACGATGAAGCGCTGGGGAGACACCTATATATTCTGGCAACAAAGAGATGATAAATAATCAAGATTCTATCTTTGGGCGTTGCCTTTGCTTTTATTGCGGCCCTTGTAATGCTGGCGGCGGGCATCCACAGATTGGATTAGTTGCGAATGATGTAGCAGCAATCCGGGATGCGTTTAGCGACTCAGGCCGAACTGAGCGGGCAGACAAGGTTTCATGTAACGCAACAACATGTGAACTGGCTTACATTTTTGACCTGCATCACAATTTATAGTGACAGAATTGTTAAACGACGCATCTCATTATCATGGCATCCATTAAAGACGTAGCGAAAAAAGCGGGAGTATCAACGGCTACCGTATCGCGAGTGCTGAATAATCACCCCAGCGTGATACCTGAAACACGCAAAGCGGTGCGTGATGCCATGGATTACCTGTGTTATGTGCCCAGTAAGAGCGCGTTCCAGCTGAGTGGTAAATGTTCCGGGCTGATTGCCGTCGTCGTGCCAAATCTCGTCAATCCTCACTTTTGCGAGTTGCTGGCGACATTTGAAGAAGAGGCAAGGTACATTGGAAAATCGGTGATTGTTAAGACACACCAGAATCAACCGAAACAGGATAAGCAGATTATCCACACCTTAATTGGTATGGGAATTGACAGTCTGCTCTGGGTGCCAACAGAAGCAGAGGCCGAACTTTCTGAATGGTTAACCGCTACCCATATTCCGGTCGCGGTAGTCACGCAGGTTTCACGTTTTTTTAATTCCGTCTCTATCAACCAGAGTAAAGGTGCGGAAAGTATCGCGGAACATTTTATACAAACCGGGCATACCACCTTTGGGTTTGTTGCCCAGGAGGGCGTTGATAATCGTAAAGTCTCCGCCTGGAGTAAAAAAATTACCGGTCAGGGGCTGACTTTCAATAAAGAGAACCAATTCTGGATAGCGAAAGGGGAAGGGGAGAGAACGTCGGGACATATCAGTATCCTTGACAAGATTATCGAGAAATTAACACTCCGGCGAAACGAATGTTCATGCCTTTGGGTATATAACGATGTCGCTGCCAGCTATATTATCGACGGATTAAAGAAGCAAGGGATTTCTGTTCCTCAGGATATTGCGATCGCCAGTTTCGATAACACCTTACTGGCGCAAACAAAGGGTATTACCAGCGTTGCACAGCCGATACATGAAATTGCACATCTGGCATTCCAGATGGTTAAAAACCAAAGCAAACAAGAAGGGATCGAAATGTATGAAATTGTCTCCCGGTTAATTATACGTGAGAGTAGCGTCAATATGGATATCACGACCTTTTAATTTCTATATTCCATTATTTAACGTTGCCGGTAGGATAAAACCTATTCCCTTTCTGTTATCAGTACGGGTATGGGTCATAAAAACCCGTGCTTCAAATTTATGACTGCGCATTATCGAGGTAATATTATGTCTGCCACTGTAATGGAAAAACAAAGTGCTTACACAAAGTTGAGTCTAAAAGAAAAGATCGGCTACGGAATGGGTGATGCAGGTTCCTGTATGATCTGGAGCGTGCTGGCACTTTATCTGACATGGTTTTATACCGATGTATATGGTTTATCTCCAGGCATCGTAGGGACATTATTCCTGGTAATACGTATTTTCGATGCCTTCAGCGATCCCATCATGGGGGCAATTTGCGACCGGACACACAGCAAATGGGGTAAATTCCGCCCCTGGTTATTGTGGATGGCTGTGCCCTTTGGTCTGGGTGCCATATTGATGTTCACCACGCCTGATTTAAGCATGAACGGAAAAATCATTTATGCATGGGTGACTTATCTGATCATGTCGTTGATTTATACCGCCATTAATATCCCCTATTGCTCGGTCGCAGGCGTGATTACGCTGAACCAAAAGGAACGACTGGGTTGTCTGTCATGGCGTTTCTTTCTCAATGGTCTGGCGACACTTGTTGTCTCCTCTTCCATTTTACCGTTAACCGACTGGTTGGGTAACGGCAACCGTGCATCGGGTTTTCAGTTGACGATGATGATTATGGGCGGAGCCGCGACCTTGATGTTTCTGTTCTGTTTTTCCAGTATTAAAGAGCGTGTGGTTTCTATTAAGCCCAACGATTCCCTGATGAAGGATTTAAAAGATATTGCCAGGAATGATCAATGGTTATTGATGATTTCGATTACGTTTCTGAACGTTTTCCCTGCATTTATTCGTGGTGCGGTGACTATCTATTATGCTACCTATGTCATGCAGGCCTCAGTAGGATTTATTACTTTATTTATGGCGCTCGGCGTTGCCTGCAATATGTTGGGCAGTGTGATAGCGAAGCCACTCACTGACCGATTTGATAAAATAAAGCTATTCCGGATTATTAATATCATCCTGTGTATCCTATCCTTCGCATTGTGGTTCGTCGACCCGAAGTCACTGACACCGCTGTTAAGCTTATTTATCATTATTAATATCCTGCATTTAATTCAGTCCGGTCCTATTCTTTGGGCCATGATGTCCGATGTTGATGACTATGGTGACTGGAAATTCGGTAAACGCCTGACCGGTATATCCTTTGCCGGTAATCTCTTTATGCTCAAAATGGGGCTGGCTGTCGCCGGGGCCATCGTCGCCTGGATATTGTCATTCACCGGTTATGTAGCCAATAAACCTGAGCAAAATGCGCAAACCATACAGGGCATCGTTATCATGTTCTCGTTGCTGCCGATGGTAAGTTATTTTATCAGCGCGTTCATGGTGCGTTACTTCAAACTCAATAATGCCCTTGTTGAAAAAATAAAAGTTGATCTCGCAAAACGTGAACTGGAAAACGGTTCAGATCAGTCGCAGGAGTTTAAGGATATCCCCGTGCATTAATGTCAGTAAGAGTCCTTACGACTGCGCCGGATACGTTGCGCTACCAATTTATCACTTATTAATGTCAAAGAAGGATGTTACACATGCCGAGTCAAAACTATTATGATGTCACTGACTGGAATCAAGGTAATCCGTATGAAGATATTGGCGAGGTCATTAACAGTATTATCGCGGATATTAAAAGCAGGCAAACGGATGCGAATGTTAATCAAGGCGGAAAGCCGGGGGCGGTTATCTATATTCCACCCGGTGATTATCCTCTCCTCACGCAAGTTGTTATAGATATCAGCTATCTGAAAATCATGGGTTCCGGGCATGGATTCACCTCTTCAAGTATCCGGTTTAATACGCCTGAGAGTGAATGGGTTAACTGGCACGAAGTGTGGCCAGGTGGAAGCCGTATCCTCGTTGAACTGCCCGCAGGTGTTGGCACGAAAGAATCCGACGGCGCCGCTTTTTACGTCGCGCGCAGCGGGGATCCGCGGATAAGTTCGGTCGAGTTCGCTGATTTTTGCATCGATGGTTTGCACTTTGTTGATGACGGTTCAGGAAATGATGATCCTGAAAACACCTATCTCAACGGTAAAACGGGCATTTATATTGCCAGCGCGCAGGATTCATTCCGCATCAGCGGCATGGGCCTGGTGTATTTAGAGCATGGCGTGACTGTCTATAATGCCGATGCTCTGGCGATACATAATAATTTCATTGCTGAGTGTGGTAACTGTATAGAATTACGCGGGTCGGGTCAGGCCTCAAAAGTCACCGATAATCTGATCGGCGCGGGTTATCGAGGTTACTCAATTTATGCGCAGAACTTTGGCGGCCTTCTGATCACTGCAAACAACATTTTCCCGCGCGGCAAAAGCAGTATTCATTTTTCGGGTGTAGTACGTTCGTCCGTCAGCAGTAACCGGTTCCATTCATTTTATCCGGGAATGCTGGTCTTTGAGGGCAGTTGTTCAGAAAACCTGGTATCTGCAAATCATTTCTTCCGTGAGCGTGAACCCTGGGGCCCGATGCAGCCTTACAACAATGGTTTAGATGATTTGTATGGCCTGCTGTATATCAGCGGCGATCATAATTCGATCATTGCCAATCATATTTCGGAAACGATAGATACTCAGTACATTACCCCGCCAGGAGCGAAACCGGTGATCATCCGAGTGGTAGCAGGTCAGGGGAATTATATTTCTGATAATCATGTTGTTGCTACAACCGAAGCATCGCAAGTGCAGGACGCTACAGGCTCTTGTTTCTCTACACAAGTGAGCTCATTACTGGCGACTCAGGGGTTGCAAGCGCTTGACGTGACCACGGTACAGATTGAAAAAGAGTCCATTCAAAATACCATTCTTGATTCCGGTAGTGATGCTCAGGTTGTAGTGGACAAGGCAGTCAACGCCTTCAGGTCTACTCCTGTTCCGGGCCTGCCGGTGTAATAACGGCAGTAACGCCCGTCATTATCGCTATTCCTGCATCAGACGGGCACTCCCGTCTGATGCACCCTAACTGAGTCTCTATAATACAAATCAACCTTCAGCTTTTAATCTTTTCGCGGGTCGCTAATAGGCTGCCGTACGAGTATTACATAAGCCAGCGCTCCCAGCGCCGTAACACAACCACAAATGATCAGTGCCAGACGGAAAGAGTGGGTGGTATCCACGATAAAACCCGTAACAATCGGCGCAAACGACGCGCAGAGAAAGCTGGCAAAGTTTTGAATGCTGCCGACCGATGCCGTCATGCGTGATGCCACTGCGACATGAATCAAACCCCAGCATGAGGTACCGGCAAAATGAATACAGAACAGCGCCATGCCGATGAGAAGCACTGCGCTCATGGATGTTGTGGCCTGCGGCACTAAAAAGGTAAAGGCCGCTGAACAGAGCATGCCCGTAATGATGCAAATTTTGCGGCTCCTGATCGGGGCCATTCCCCGTCTCACCAGCCAGTCTGTGACGAAACCGTTAATCAACATACCGGCCGCACCAAACAGGAAGGGGATAGCCGCCATCATCCCGGTGCTTTTTAAGTCAAGGTTATACGCAGTTTGCAAGTAGCCGGGGAGCCAGGCCAGATACAGCCACGCGGTGTAGTTAATGCCACTGAATCCCAGCATCATTCCCCACATGGTGCGGTTACGGAACAGGCTGCGCCATTCTGCAAAGCTCAGCGGGTCCCGACGCGCGTTAATACTGCCGGCATTCAGATAGGCCTGCTCTACGGTGGTCAGCTCCACGTTCTCGCGGTTCCGGTAAAGCATATACCAGCCGATGGCCAGGAACACACCCAAAATACCGATAGTAATAAACATCAGACGCCAGCCCATCAGGAGCATCATCGCTGCCAGAATCGGCGGGCTGATGGCTACACCAATGGTGGATGCGGCGTTGAAAACCCCCATAGGCTTTCCGCGCTCTTTAATGTTGAACCAGTCGTTGATCACCTTGACGCCACAGGGGTTCATTGGCGCTTCGCCGATACCCATGCCTATCCGTACCAGGATAAACTGTGTGAAGGTATGCACCATGCCTGACATTGCCTGGAAGAGTGACCAGAAAAACATGCCCAGGCCAAGCATAATACGCGGACCTTTGCGGTCAAGCAGGGGGCCGCAGGGCAGTTGTGCGAAACCATAAGCCAGGGAGAACACGGATAACAGTGCACCAATTTCAGTGGCACTCAGTCCCAGGTCATGACGGATAGTCAGGTTCGCGACAGACAGGGAACTGCGGTCAAGATAATTAATCACTGCGGCAAAAAATAGCAAGATCATTGCCGTTGTCTGGATCCGTTTAATACGTGCAGAGCGCTCTAATAAACCGTTTGGCGGAACTGGGATGTCCGCGAATGTGGTCTGATCAAACGTTGTCTGCCGGTCGAGGGTAATATTATTTTTTTCCACGCCAGACTCCTGAGATTTGATTATTACTTTTCATTAATGGATTAATGGAAAGGTCTCATTAATTCCTCAGGGGAGGATTGTTATCATCTCCTGACGAATCTTCCGTCGTATAACCGACGTGGTATTGAAAATAGGAGTGGCATTTTATTTTGCGTTT
The DNA here is from genome assembly GCF_019049755.1 of Rahnella perminowiae. Taxonomy (GTDB): domain Bacteria; phylum Pseudomonadota; class Gammaproteobacteria; order Enterobacterales; family Enterobacteriaceae; genus Rahnella; species Rahnella perminowiae. The sequence goes on along the minus strand of NZ_JAFMOS010000566.1, from coordinate 3,148 downwards.
AACTTTTAACTGAAGCGTGCGCCTGATAATGGTTTACTGCTTTTAATCGGTACTTAATGGAAAACGGACGCAGTCTGATTGATGGAGCGGACCATCGATTGTTTGGCTGTCTGGAGGTGGTTACGCATCGCCAGCATGGCGTCCATATCGCTGCGGCAAATCAGGGCACTCAGAATGGTCATATGCTCATCAATGGCAATAATATTGCGCTGCTTCAGGTCACTTTCATCCCACTGGTAGTGGAAATGAAAGATGACAGAAATAATCTCAAGTGACTGATCGAAAAATATATTATCGGCTGCAGAAAGCAGTAACCCGTGAAACTCCCGGTCCAGGGAAGAGAACTTGCGAAAACTGTCGCCAATGCTGTCACGAAGGGTCCGGTGACGTTCAAGCAGCGCTTTTGCCTGAAACCAGCGGGGGTCATCAGCAGGCAGATTTAAAAAGCGCTGAAGGGCGTGGGTCTCCAGCATCTCCCTCAGTTCAAACAGTTGCTCCGCATAGCGTTGATCAAACCGTTTCATGCTCCAGTGACCCCGTTTCTCGCTTTCAATCAGGTTGTAGCGGCCAAATTTCAGGAGGTATTCACGTACTACAACCGGGCTGACACCCGCAGCACGCGCGAGCTGAAGTTCTGAGAACGATTCTCCGGCGCGAAGCTGACGCTGATTTATCATCGAGAAAAATGCCTGTTCGAAGATTTTTGTTTGTGCCTCCAGCGGTTCACCGGAGCAGGCAAAACCGTCGTTATTCTCTGGCTTACGCAAGATCAGGTAATCACTTCCTGCAGCCTGCAATACGCCACACTCGCAGAGATGAGCAAGAATATGACGGACTGTGGTGCGGCTAACGTTGTACATCTCCGCGAGTGAACTTTGGGATGGGAGCGGTGAAGGGATATGCCCCCGATCCATATCATAGATAACCTGGTTGACAACGTTATGACGTAACTTTTGTGACCGGCTCATGGGTGATCCTTATGTTTCTTGCTATTAAAAACGGTTTTAAAACCGTTTTATGAGTCGGGTTTCACAAATCAATTTTCTTATTTCACGATTTTTGTTTTTTTCATTGATACCTGGGTTAACAAAACAGGAGAAATGAATCATGACGACAATGAATGCCCTGATATGCCAGGAACCTACATCACTTATCTGGAAACAACGCGCAATTCCGGTTCCCGGTGATAATGATGCGCTGCTAAAAATTAAAACCGTGGGTATTTGCGGAACGGATATACATGCGTGGCGCGGGAAACAGCCTTTTTTCAGCTATCCGCGAGTACTGGGTCATGAAATATGCGGGGAGATAGTCAGGCTGGGCAAAAATATTCACCAATTTAATACCGGACAACAGGTTTCCGTTATTCCCTATGTCGCCTGTCATCAATGCCCGGCTTGCCTCACGGGGAATACCAACTGTTGTGAAAAGATATCAGTGATCGGCGTTCATCAGGATGGTGGGTTCTGTGAATATCTGAGCATACCTGCCAGCAATTTGCTTGATGCGGAGGGTATAGACCCCGAAGCCGCAGCGCTGACCGAACCTTTTGCTATCAGTGCTCATGCCGTTCGCCGCGCCGCCATCAGCCCCGGCGATCAGGTGCTGGTCGTGGGCGCAGGTCCGATTGGCCTGGGGGTGGCGGCCATTGCCAAAGCGGACGGGGCCCGGGTTGTGGTGGCTGATACCAGTCCGGAACGTCGTCAGCATGTAAAAGAAAAATTGGGATTACTGAGTATCGATCCCTCAGAAGAGAACTTTGACGTTCAGTTGTGTGGAGCATTTGGCGGTTCTCTGGCGCAGAAGCTTATTGATGCCACCGGCAACCAGCAGGCCATGAACAATGCAGTCAATCTGATCCGTCATGGCGGTAGCATCGTTTTTGTCGGGTTATTTAAAGGGGATCTGACTATTTCAGATCCTGAGTTCCATAAAAAAGAAACCACCATGATGGGCAGCCGTAACGCAACCCGGGAGGATTTTGAAAAAGTGGGCAGGCTGATGGCTGACAGAGTGTTAACGGCGGACATGATGCTGACGCACCGTTATCCATTTAGCGGGCTGGCCGAAATCTACGAAGAAAAAATCATCAATAACTGCCAGCTCATCAAAGGCGTTATTCAGTTCTGACATCTTTAGCTTAACCAACGTGGAAGCCAAAGGTAAGGCCCGCAGAATTATCCACGGGCCTTTAATGCTAATACATAACTACATAACATTCATACGATTAAGCTAACTAATCATTGTCATGGCTATGCTGTCCACCTTTTTTACCGGCTTCGCTTGCGCGTTCACGGTCATTCGCGAAGTTCCCCCCGCTTTTTTGTCCGCCTTTTTTACCGGCTTCAGATGCTCTTTCTGGATCTTCTGCAAAATTACCTGAACCACCACGATGTTCGGCCATAATGTCCTCCTATCGGATTTTAAAAGTTATTTACTTGTAACATCATCCTTAATGGGATTTCTTATAAAGATGATATTTCCTGAAGAGCATGTGCTCACTTCTAATAATAGCGTGTATTAATAATGCGTCAAGTCGGGTGTCGCTAAAAATTAAATAATCATCTCCGCGTGAAACAGCAAGAGTAATATCTTTACTTTTAATATCAGACATAATTCGTTGTTTTGTAAAATATAACATATGTTGCGTGGTGGAATGCTGGATTTTATAAAGAAAAGTCCCAATCGGGAGGTTGACTAAATAAGGTGTTGATATGAATAACCCGGTAATTCTATGATATTAGAGGGAGTTATAACGGGGTTTGCTTTCTCAGAAAAACGGGTATTTATCGCAGGTGAGTAAGCGATTATTTTACTCAATGAAACATAATTAATGATTTATTTGAATATCCGAAGGTCGCCTTTCGCTGCATGCCGTATACAGGTGCTGTGAGAGAATCAGACATAGTCTGGAGAGTTTACATTCAACGAGGAAAACGACTGGCAGATGCTCAGGATGTGCTGTGATCATGAAAAATATCTGATTAATAATAAACATTTAAGCACAGGATTGAAATGAGCCCCCTCAGGAGAGGGCTCATTTCAGGGGCCGGGTCAGATATTTTTATCACCTGATTCCGGCGCATTATGAGGATCGTCTTTTTTGTAGTCTGGCTGCGGATTGTCTTTATCTCTTTTATGATCACAC
>NZ_JAFMOS010000567.1 GCF_019049755.1 Rahnella perminowiae | reverse complement strand
ATATAAAAAGGCCCGCAAAAAATTGCGGGTTTTTTGATGCACACTGATGCTGATTATCATTTCCTGTTTCTGGCCGTAAGCCGGACCTTTACTTCCTCTTCTTGAAAGGGACATTTTATGCTGCTGTCGGCTCCGCTGATGCTGGTTGTAATTGGCCTGGGATCGTTACTCGCGCAGTGGCTGGCCTGGTTGCTGAAAATCCCCGCGATCCTGCCTTTGCTGTTACTGGGTGTAGTGCTGGGGCCGGTCACGCACGTCGTTATGCCCGATGCCCTGTTTGGCGATTTGCTGTTTCCGCTGGTCTCAATATCGGTGGCCATCATTTTGTTCGAGGGCGCGCTGACGCTCAGAATTGATGAAGTCCGCGGATTGGGTGGCGTGGTCCGCAATCTGGTCACGATTGGCATGCTGGTCACGTTCTGCGTGATCAGCCTCGCCTGCTGGTGGCTGCTCGGGTTTGAACCGGAACTGGCAGCGCTGGTCGGTGCGGTAACGGTGGTGACCGGTCCGACAGTGATTGCACCGTTAATGCGCGTGGTTCGCCCGAACGCGGCGATTAATCAGGTTTTGCGCTGGGAAGGAATTGTGATTGACCCGGTAGGCGCGATTTTCACGCTGCTGGTATTCGAATTTATCACCCTGCGCCAGCACGCCGAATCACTGATGCATCTGTTCTGGACACTCGGTGCAACCGTCGCCGTCGGGCTGGTGCTGGGCTCGGTTTTTGGTTATGCGCTCGGCGTGGCCCTGCGCCGCGTATGGATCCCCGCCTATCTGCAAAACCTGGGAGTACTGGCGGTGATGCTGACCGCTTTTGGCGTTTCCAATGCCATTGCCGATGAATCGGGCATGCTGACCGTCACCGTGGCGGGCATCTGGCTGGCTAATATGCGTGATGTGGATACCACCGACATTCTGGCATTTAAAGAGGAACTGTCAGCAATTCTGATCTCCGCACTGTTTATCATTCTGGCTGCCAGGCTGGATCTCCATGCACTGATGGCGATGGGCTGGCCACTGATTATTTTGCTGCTGGTGGTGCAGTTTGTTGCGCGTCCGCTGTGTATAGCCGTGTCAACCTGGCGGTCATCGTTGCACTGGCGGGACCGGTTATTACTGTGCTGGATAGCGCCGCGGGGCATTGTCGCCGCCGCCGTCAGCTCCCTGTTCGCCCTCACGCTACAACGCATGCATTACCCGCAGGCCGACAAACTGGTGACCGTGGTCTTTGCCGTGATCATCGGCACCGTGGTATTACAAAGCCTTTCCAGCCGTGCCATCGCACGCGGATTACGGGTGCAACAAAAAGCACCGCGCGGCGTGCTGATCATCGGCGCGAACGGTGTGGCCAGAATGCTGGCAAAAGTACTGATGAAGCAGGATATTCCGGTGCGGCTCACCGACAGCAGCTGGGAATATTACCGGCAGGCGCGGATGGATGGCATTCCGGCGTATTATGGTAACGCGTGGTCTGAACATGCGGAAAACTATCTGGATCTGAGCAGCACCGCGCAGGTGCTGGCACTGTCTCCGAACCGCCATCAGAATGCGCTGGCAGTCTACCATTTCAGCCACATTTTCGGCCGGGAAAAGGTATTTGCCGTACGCTCAGGTCCGGTGCCCAAAGGCGGACGCTCGCAGGAAAACAGCCGTTTTCAGCGTCACGAAGTGCTGTTCAGCACCGAAGCCACTTACTCCAGGCTCAGTTCCCTGCTGGCGAAAGGCGCGGTGATTAAGGCCACACAGTTAAATGAGAGTTTTGGCTGGATTGATTATCTTGAGAAAAACAGCGGCGTGCTGCCGCTGTTTGCCGTGCGCGAAAACCATTCACTGACAATATTAAAAGAAGGCAATATTCCGCCGGTGCCTTGCACCCTGATTGCCCTGGTGAACGGTGAGTCATAGCGCCATACGGATAATGAATAAATTTTAGAAGGGCCTGATTATCGCCAGAATGCCGATGAAGATCACACCGGTAATAATGACCACACCGGCGTTGCGCACCAGGGCGAAATCTTTGACCGGCTGACCGGTGGCGCGGCGACGTAAATCCCCGGAAAGCAGGCCGTGCAGCGCGGAGAGGATCAATACCACGACCAATTTTATCAGCAGCCAGGCATGCGGGAATTTGCCATAACTGACAATCATCACGATGCCCGCCACCCACAACAGGATCATCGCCGGGCTGGTGACACTGCGCGTCCATTTGCGCACCGTCTCAAGCAGTAACTTCTGCCCTGCACTTTCCGCCGCGCCGGATGTGCGCGAATATGCCATCGACACCAGCGCCATGGCCAGCATGCCGCCAATCCACAATATACCCGCAATGATGTGCAAGGCGTTGAACCACTCATGAAGCATTTTTATCTCTCCGGAAGTTAACAACAATTCTGCCTGCGGCGGATGGCTCCAACCCGCTGTCTCTCCGCCGCTTTTAACGGATTATGTCTCTTTCCCGTACTAAAGGCACGGTTAAGTCGTCACTTTTTCTTATTCATACCGGGTGTTTACAAGCAGTAGGTAGACTGGCATACCTACTCATATCTGTACAAGACGAGATAAATAAAATGTCCACACCTGAATCCGCACGTGACCGGCTGCTCGGTGCCGCCCGCGTTCTGTTTTATAACGACGGCATTGCCGCGACCGGGATTGATGCCATCGTCAAACGCGCCGGTGTCGCCAAAAAAAGCCTCTATAACAATTTCGAATCCAAGGCTGCACTGGTCGCGACGTACATTGAAATCCGTCACGATGAATGGCTGGAGCTGTACGCCCTGCGCGTTAAAAAAGCCAAAACACCACAGGAAAAAGTGCTCGCCGTATTTCAGGCCTATGACGATCACGCTGAATTTGCCTATGAGCGTGGTTTTCGTGGCTGCGGGTTGCTGAATGCCGCCGCCGAACTGCCCGCCGGAGCTCCCGGCAGACAGGCCGTGCGCGGGCATAAAGAACATGTCGAAGCCATCGTAACCGCACATCTTCTGGAACTGTTTCCTGATGACGACGCAAAAGCCCGGCTGATGGCACGGCATTTTTCCTTTTTACTGGAAGGTGCGATTTCGCGTGCGGGTCTGGAGGGCAACGGTCAATGTGTCCGTCAGGCGATGGACATGGCGGCCTCAATGATGGAGGCATCATGACGATAACGCCTCGTGAACGCATGACAGGTGTACTCGCCGTGGTATTTGCTTCCTTTCTCTGGGGGTCAACCGGTACGGCTGCGACATTTGCACCCGACGTCAGCCCGCTGGCGATCGGGGCCGTGGCGATGGGGCTGGGCGGATTGTTGCAGGCGCTGATTTCCGCCAGAGGGATTGTCGCCAGCCGGGTAACACTGCGGCAAAACGGCCGCATGTTACTCACCGGCGCACTGGCGGTCGCGGTTTATCCCCTGGCGTTTTACGCATCGATGCATCTGGCGGGCGTCACGGTCGGCACGGTGATTTCCATCGGTTCCGCCCCGCTGCTGTCAGCGCTGATTGAATATTATCTCGACGGACAACGCCTTACCCGCCGCTGGATGACCGGTGCGGCTATTGGCGTAGCGGGCATGGTGTTGCTTTGCATTGGTAAAAGCGCAGGTCATGCCGTCTCCGGTCAGGGCGACCATACGATTGCCGGTGTGGCGCTTGGCCTGGTTGCCGGGCTGACTTACGCGCTTTACTCCTGGGCGGCACGTCATTTAATGCAGCGCGGCGTCCCTTCCCGTGCGGCGATGGGTGCCACCTTCGGGCTCGGCGGTTTATTGCTGATGCCGGTACTGTGGGTAACCGGCGCGCCGCTTCTGGCCTCGTGGAATAACGCCCTGGTCGGCGCCTACATGGCGCTGATCCCGATGTTTGTAGGTTATGTCTGTTTCGGCTATGCCCTTGCGCGCATTCCGGCCAGCATGGCAACCACCATAACCTTGCTGGAACCGGCGGTCGCGGCGGTGCTGGCGGTCGTGATTGTCGGTGAACGTTTGCCGCCGATGGGCTGGACGGGCATCGGCCTGGTCGTCGCGTGCCTGATTTTCATCACCGTACCGCTGAAAAGACGCGCAACCGTACCGGTTTCTGCCTGAAAAAATGGCTCCCGCAGGAGCCATTGCTGTTTTACTTACGCAGGGAGATTACACCACCGCAGGCGCGGCCAGCGAGGCCATATCAATCACAAAACGATAGCGCACATCGGCTTTTTCCATACGCTCAAACGCTTCATTAATTTCATCCATGCGGATCATTTCGCAATCCGGCAGAATGTTTTTCTCCGCGCAGAAATCGAGCATTTCCTGCGTTTCGCGGATCCCGCCAATGGGCGAACCCGCCACGCGGCGACGGCCTAACAGCAGCGGAACGGTGTTAAATTCTTCCATCGGCCCGACCTGCCCGACCAGCACCAGCGTGCCGTCCACATCCAGCAACGGCAGATACGGCGTGATGTCGTGTCTGACCGGTACGGTATCGATGATCAGATCAAAATGATCGTGTGCCTGCGCCATGGCGTCACTGTCGGCACTGACCAGCAGACGGCTTGCGCCTAATTCCAGCGCATCGGCTGCTTTGGCATTGGAACGGCTCACGACCGTAACCTCTGCCCCCAGACCGGCCGCCAGTTTGACCGCCATATGCCCCAGACCGCCCAAGCCGATCACGCCGACGCGGCTGCCCGGCCCGACGTTCCAGGTCTTCAGCGGCGACCAGGTGGTGATACCGGCGCACAGCAGCGGCGCGGCTTTAGCAAGATCTAACCCTTCCGGCATGCGCAGACAAAACTCCTCGCGCACCACTAAATGCTTGGAGTATCCGCCCTGCGTCGGTGCTTTGGTGAAACGGTCATAACCCGCGTAAGTGCCGGTATTACCTTCGCGGCACAACTGTTCTTCACCTTTTTTACACTGATCGCATTCCTGACAACTGTCTACCATGCACCCCACAGCGACATGATCGCCCGGTTTATAGCGGGTGACGCCTTTACCAATCTGTGTGACGCGCCCGACGATTTCATGGCCGGGAACAATCGGATAGTAGCTCCAGCCCCAGTCATTTCTTGCGGTATGTAAATCAGAATGGCAAACGCCGCAATACAGAATTTCCATTGCGACATCGTTATCACGCAGGCCGCGACGTTCAAAGGTAAACGGTGCCAGCGGTTTTTTAGGATCGTAAGCAGCAAATCCGACAGTTTTCATCAGTCAATTCCTGAGTCGTTAATGACCTATTCACTATAGAATTTAACGCCGAAGTCACAAGCCACAGTCCTCCTGAATCCTTGCCTGATCCTGCCCGGTTTATTTCTTAAAGCTGCCGAACATCTTGTAACGGCCGCCCGGATATAACAGCCGGGCGCAGGTGACGACTTTTTCATGATGCCAGGTCCGACGCAGGGTTTGCAGGCATGGCTCGGTCTGATGAATATTCAGCAGGCGCTGCTCGTCGTTACCGGCCATCACGGCCTCAATGGTATGTTCACCCGCCGTCAGCGGTGCCAGCTGGGTGAGATAGGCGAAAGGCGTCGTTTTAGTAAAGTCCTGCTGTAAATACAACGGTGCAATATCCGGATTCACCAGCCGGTCCTCCAGCTGTACCGGAATATCATTTTCGTAATGCACGATCAGCGAATGGAACAACGCTACGCCGGGCGGCAGCATAAATTTCATTGCCATATTGTGACTGGCAATTTGCTCATCCAGTTGCAAAACGCGGGAAGTATGAAAATGCCCGCGGTTTTTGATCTCATCAGAAATGTTATTGACTTCCAGCATCGGCGTAAACGCCTTCATTTCATTGACAAAGGTGCCAACGCCCTGTAAACGCAGCAGGTAGCCTTCGGTGGTTAATTCGCGCAGTGCCCGGTTGATGGTCATCCGGCTGAATCCCAGCTCAGCAACCAGTTCACTTTCTGAAGGCACACGCTGGCGCGGCTGCCAGTGCCCGTGCAGGATCTGGTTGATGATCCCCTGTTTCACCTGCTTATACAGCGGAGATGGCTCGTCTCCGGCGTCCGCAATGACTTCGGATAGCGTTCTGTTTGTTGACATCATTCCTGCCTTGTATATTGCCTGGCGCGCGTTGCCGGAGGTCATTCGCCGGTAAACACCGCCTGTTCTTTCGCCGCCAGTGCGCGCATGCCTTGGTTGCGGTCTTCGCTGGCCGCAATCAGGGCGGACAACGAACGCTCATAACTGATGCCTGCCGTTAAGCCCATATCGAAACTCGCCAGCACGGCTTTTTTGGCCATCTTAATAGCCAGCGGTGCGGCACGGGAAATATTATGCGCAATCGTCAGCGCCTGTGCCGTTAATGCTTCAGGTGTGGTGATGCGGCTGACCAGCCCGGCAGCCAGCGCTTCGGTGGCGCTGATTTTTCGCCCGGCGAGGATGATTTCCATCGCCAGTGATTTCCCCACAGACCTGACCAGCCGCTGCGTCCCCCCTGCGCCGGGGATAATCCCGATATGTGTTTCCGGCAGCCCGATAACGGTTGTGTCATCAGCAATCACGATATCGCACAGTAACGCCAGTTCCAGTCCGCCACCCAGCGCATAACCGGACAGTGCCGCGATCACGGGTTTTTCAATGGCAGCGATCTGATCCCATTTTTCGCTGAAACCGCTGGTGTAAAGGGCTATCGCTGAGGCGGTAGCCAGCGTGCCGGTGTCAGCGCCGGCGGCAAACGCCCGCGCTGAGCCGGAAATCACCATGGCGCGGATCTGCTTATCCCCGTCCAGTTCACGCATTTTCTCCAGCAATTGCGTCAGCATCTCCGCACTCAGTGCATTGAGTTTTTCCGGCCGGTTAAGGGTGATATGCGCCACGCCCTGATGTCGTTCACAGCGGATGAGTTCGCTCATGTTTTTTGCATCCTGCTGATGGCGCGGATTGTGGTATTACGGTGCGCGAGCCCTTCTTCAATATCCTGTGCCGTCCACGGATAAAACCCTGCGCCGGTTTTGGTACCCAGGTGGCCCTGCTCAATTTGCTCCAGCAACCACGGCGGCAACGCGTCGTCACGGGATAACACCGGCAATAAGATCGCCGCAACATTCTTCACCGTATCCAGCCCGGCAAAATCCATCAGTTTCAGCGGCCCCATCGCCGACCAGCGCGGTGCAAGTGTGCTTTGCACAGCAAAATCTACGTCTTCGATGCTGGCTATACCGGCCGTCACCAGATGCAACGCCTCGCGCAGCATGGCGTATTGCAGCCGGTTGACGATAAACCCCGGCACGTCTTTATGAAGGGTCACTGTCTGTTTGCCCAATTGCTGACACAATGCACCGGCCTGCTGACGCGTTTGGTCACTGGTTTGCGGCCCGCAGACAATTTCCACCATCGGCATGACATCAGCCGGATTAAACCAGTGCAGGCCAATAAAACGCGACGGCACCGCCAGCGAACAGGCAATCTGCCCGACAGGGACGCTGGAGGTGTTGGTGGTCAGCAGACAGTCGTCACTGACCTGTTTTTCGATCTCCTGAAAAATCTGCTGCTTGAGTGCCAGCACCTCGGCGATATTTTCCGAAACAATCTTCGCGCCTTTCAGACATTCCGCCAGGGATGTCGTAAAAGTGACCGCTGATGCCAGTCCGGCGTCGATGCTGTCGATCACTTTTGCAGCCTTGTGCAGCGAGTTTTCCGTACGCGAATAAAGCGCCACCTTAAAACCGCTGGCGGCAAATACCGCCGCGATGCGCGCACCCATGGTGCCCGCGCCAATCACCGCAACCTGTGTTGATGCCATATTATCTGCCTCCGGTTAAATAACGCCCTGTTGCTCCAGTGTGTCCATCTCCTGCGAAGACAGCCCCAGTTGCGCGCTGAGAATGGCGCGCGTGTGTTCACCAAGCCGTGGCGGCATTAAATCGGGTATCTGATGCATGCCGCTCAGCTTCACCGGCTGCGGTAATATGCTGATTTCACCGGCGACCGGATGCATCACCTGATGCAGTAATCCGCGTTCGGCGGCATGCGGGCTTTGCAGCAGTTGATCCAGCCCCCAGACCGGGGCGGCAGGAATGCCGTCTGCATCAAGCAGGGCGAGCGCCCCGTCCACGGTTTTGTCGTGCAGCCATTCTTCAATCAGCACCCGTAATGCATACTGATGTTTCAGGCGCTGCGGATCCGTGGCAAAACGCACATCCTGCACCACTTCCGGTTTACCTATAGTCTGTGCCAGACGGCGGAACAGGCTGTCATTCGCCACGGCAATCACCAGATAACCGTCGGCCGCACGGTAGCTGTCCATCGGGGCGCTGATGGGATGTGCATTGCCCAGTCGCCCGGCCAGCGGTATGCCGCCCAGCAGTTGTGTCAGCGAGACCATTTGCATCGATACCATCGCGTCGAGCATGGCGACATCCACATGCTGCCCGAGACCGCTGATGCCCCGTTGCAGCAATGCCGCCAGAATGCCCCACGAACAGTACAGCCCCGAGACCACATCACCAATCGCATCCCCCACCCGGGTCGGTTCACCATTCGCCCAGCCGGTGACCTGCATAATGCCGCCCATTGCCTGGATCACATGGTCATAAGCTGCTTTGTGCGCCAGCGGCCCGTGCTGACCAAAGCCGGAAATACTGGCATACACCAGCTTCGGATTGATCTTCTTCACAGCGTCATAATCAATGCCCAGACGCGTGGTCACGCCGGGCCGGAAGTTTTCCACCAGCACGTCCGCGCCTTCAATCAGTTGCTCCAGCACCGCCCGTCCCTGCGGAGATTTCAGATTCAGCGTCAGGCTTTTTTTGCCGTGATTAAGCAGCATGAAGTAGGTACTTTCACCATGAATATGCGGCGTGAAATCACGGGAGTCGTCACCTTTACCCGGCATTTCAATTTTGATCACTTCCGCACCCAAATCATTGAGCAGCGAAGCGCAGTAAGGCCCGGCCAGCACGCGGGAAAGGTCAAGCACTTTGACCCCCTCCAGCGGCCGTGATGTCGCGGATGTACTCATACATTTTCTCCGTCAGCAAGGTCTGCGAAAATCAGGGGGGTCAGCGCGCGCAAGATATCGCCCTGTCCGATCAGCTGACGGATAGCCAGCATATCCGGATACATTTCCTCGTCACTCTGCCGGAAGGCCACCTGCCCGCGCACCAGAGACAATACGGTTTCCGTGCCCGCTGAGGCGCGCAGCGGACGGTGGAATTCCACCGCCTGCGTGGCACACAAGATTTCTATCGCCACGATATCAATGGCATTTTCAACGGCATCAATCGCTTTACGCGCCGCTGTTACCCCCATGGAAATGTGATCTTCCTGTCCGGCACAGGTGGATACGGTATGCACGCTGGCCGGTGCTGCCAGTGCACGGTTTTCCCCTGCCAGCGCGGCCGCAGCGTAAGGCGGGATCATCATGCCTGAATGCGCCCCGCCATTGGCCACCAGAAAAGCCGGTAATCCGCTGAGATGACTGTTTGTCAGTCGGTCAGCGCGGGCCTGCGAACCGGTGCTGAGTTGCGCAATGGCAATCGCCAGTGCATCCAGACACAACGCCACCGGCGCACCGTGCCCGTTGCCGCCCGGCAAAACATTCAGCTCCCCCTCTTCCACGATAAACACCGGATTATCTGTGACCGAATTAACTTCGGTAGTCAGCGTTTTCAGGCAGTAACTCAGTACATCCCGTACCGCGCCATGCATTTGCGGAATGCAGCGCAGGCTCAGTGCGTCCTGAACACGAAAATCCCGGTATTTATCCAGGATCTCGCTGTCACGCAGGAAACAGCGCAAAATCCGCGCGGTTTCCTGCTGGCCGGCGTGCGGGCGCAATGCGTGAAGGCGGGCATCATACCCGCGGATGTTCCCCTTCAGCACTTCCAGGCTCATGCCACCAGCAGCATCCGCCGCCGGCAGTAATTCGCGGAAGGCTTGCGCCGCCAGACAGCCCAGCGCCGTGATTTCATAGGTGCCGCTGACCAGCGCATGGCCTTCGCGCGGACCGGGAATGCGCACGGCAATCCCCGCCCGCTCCAGCGCTTCCCGTGCCGGTAACAGTTCGCCCTGATAGAACGATTTTCCGTAACCAAACACCGACAGCCCGATATGCGCAGTGGCAATCAGGTAACCAACCGACCCCTTGGCAGGCGACCAGGGCGTCACCCCCTTGTTAAGCATGTCGGCCATCGTTTGCACCAGCGCCGGGCTGACGCCACTGTAGCCCTGCAGCAGCGACTTCATCATCACCGCCATCATCGCCCGCACTTCATGCTGCGCCAGCACCGGCCCCGTACCGCAGGCGTGACTTTTCAGCATATTGAGCTGTACGTCAGAAATTTGCTCCGGTGATAAGCGCTGAGTGACCAGGTCACCCACGCCGGTGGTCAGGCCATAAATCACTTTGTTGTCGGCAATCGCCTGCCTGATTTTCTCATGCACGATCAGCATGGCATCTGACGCTGACGGGTCCGGCAACACCGGTGCCCCGTAAGCGATATCCGCGATATCACGGACGGAGGTTTCCGCCGTGCCTAAGATGACAGTGCGCGTCATCATTTATCCAGCCCGTGCCCGGCCAGCCACTCTTTTGCTACGGCATCCACACTTTCAAAATTCGCCAGTTTGCCGTTCATCACGATCAGATCGCTGGTGGTCAGTTGTCGGGACACGTTGTTCAGCGTGGTTTCGACCACCTCGCTGGCTTTGTCTTTAGCAATCAGCGGCACAATATTTTGCGCCGGGAATAAGTGTCTGGAATCTTCCAGCGCCACCAGATTTTTCGTTTTAATCGCCGGGTCGGTTGAGGTCATGTCCGCGACCTGAATCTGATTATTGGTCAGCGCAGACAGTGTCAGCGGGCCGGCGACGTCGAGCACTTTGAAGTTTTTAAAGGTCAGGCCGTACACTTCGCTCAGCCCTCTCACGCCTTCACGACGGGTTTTCCATTCTGCCGGACCGCCCAGAACCAGCGTTTTCGCCACCGGTGCCAGATCAATGATGTCTTTCAGATTGTGTTTTTTGGCCGTTTTCTCAGTCACAGCCAGTACATCACTGTCCTGCGCGGCTGAGATATCCAGCATTTTGATTTTTTCCGGTAAAGCTTTTGCCAGCGCCGCCGCCACATCTTCAGAAGAATGAGCCTGCGTTTTTTCGTCGAGATAACTCAGGGTGGCACCACTGTATTCCGGGATCAGATTAATGGAGCCATCAAGCAGCGCGGGCATATACACCTCACGGCTGCCAATATTAAGTTTGGTTTCCACCTTCACATTTTTTGCTGCCAGTGCCTGCTCATAAATAGTGGCAATCAGCTGGCTTTCGGGGAAATCCGCTGAGCCGATGATAATAGTGCCCCCCGTATCAGCGGAAAACGCAGCAGGGACGTGTACGACGGCAGCAGAAAACAGGGCAACGGCGAGCAAATTTTTCAATTTCATTTTTGTCAGGCTCCGGAATGAGTGAGTAGATAATTCAGTGATTCGATAAAGGAATGGTTTTTTTACGGCGGCGCTCACGCTGCCGCAATCCTGGTGAAACAATGAAACGAATTAAAAAAGAGAAAAATATATCAACCAGTAACGCTAATATTCCCACCATAAAAGCACCCGCAACCATTTGCGGATAATCATTCTGGGCACGGCCATCAATAATCAGCCGCCCTAAGCCACCAAGCGAAACATACGCTGCAATCGTGGCTGTAGACACAATTTGCAGCGCAGCACTGCGGATGCCGGATAATATCAGCGCCAGTGCGCAGGGTATTTCTACCGCCAGCAACAGTTTCAGCGGTGAATACCCCATACCGGTTGCGGCATCAATAACTGCCGGATTAATTGCCCGGATGCCGGAATACACCCCCATCATAATGGGCGGTAAGGCCAGAATAATCAGCACAATCAGACAAGGCACAATAAAAGCCAGGTCCGATTCAAATACCGGCCCGAACAGAATTACCAGCAAGATGATTAACCCGAATGAAGGCAGCGCCCGCATGGCATTGGCGCTGCCGATTAATAGCGTCGCACCTTTACCGGTATGGCCGACATAGCAACCAATCGGAAAAGCAATAATCACCGCGATGAACAACGCTTCAATGCTGTAAATCAGATGCTGAAAGATGAGCATCAGCAAACCGTCATCATTGAGCCAGTGACCGGAGTCCAGCAACCAGTTAATCATTTCGCATTCCTTTTCGGTTGCCATGTGGTCATTTTATTGCCGGTACGCAGCACCAGATTATCCAGCAGCAGCGCCAGCACAATGCACAGGAAAATACCGGCAATAATCGGTGTCAGGAAATGCAGCTGGAAACCCTGGGTGAACAATGCCCCCAGTTGCGGCATGCCAACCAGCGCCGAAATCGACACAATACTGACATTCGAAACCACCACCACCCGCATACCGGCGGCGATGACCGGCACGGCCAGCGGTAATTCCACGCTCAGGAAACGCTGCAAGGGTCGGTAGCCCATGGCGACAGCGGCCTGGCGGGTATCATCCGCCACAGAATCCAGTCCGTCGCATACGGTGCGGATCAGCAACGCAAATGCATACAATGTCAGGGCCACCACGACATTAACTACATCCAGAATCTTTGTGCCCAGCAAACCGGGCAATAGAACAAATAACGCCAGTGAAGGAATGGTATAAAGCAATCCTAATAAATTCAGAATACCGTCTTTAAATTTTCCGCATCGGTGTAAAACACCGCCTACCGGAATAGCCAGTGCCAGCCCGATCAATACCGGAATAACAGACAGGTAAATATGCCAGCCGAGCAGCGTTAATATATTTTCCCGCTGCTGAAATAACCAGTCAAAACGCATGGCACTACCTCACAGCCCGGGAATAAGAAGGTGAAAAGACGTGTTCTATAGTGGCCGTGCCGATAAAACGCTGATGTTCATCTACCACAATACCGCGCTGACAGGGAGAACTTAATACAGCATCCATTAGCTGTCGCAGTGTGCCATTTTTCGGCGCGAAGGTACTGCCGAGATTAATATCTTCCGCATCCACGGTTATTTTATTTTGTGTGACATCATACCAGCCGAGCGGACATTCATTTTCTACCACCAGCACCCAGGCACTTTCTCCGGCAAGGGCTCTGGCTGCATTGACGGAAATACCCGGTTCGATGACAGGTTCTTTCGTCAGACTGATATTCCCGGGGATGCTGTCGAAGGAAAGTTTACGGTATCCGCGATCACGACCAATAAAATCAGCAACAAACGCATCCTGCGGTTCATTGAGTAATTTCACCGGCGAGGCGACTTGCGCCAGACGCCCCCCGGGGCGGAAAACGGCGACCTGATCGCCTAATTTCATCGCCTCATCAATATCGTGAGTAACCATAATAATGGTCTTGCCGATTTCACGCTGTAACCTTAAAAACTCATCCTGTAACTGTTCGCGCACCACCGGATCGACAGCGCTGAAAGGTTCATCCATCAGCATAAATTCCGGGTCCGATGCCAGCGCACGTGCCACGCCCACCCGTTGTTGCTGACCGCCGGATAACTGCCACGGATAGCGCTCCGCCATCGACAGGGAAAGCCCGACCAGCTCAAGTAATTCGAGGGCCTTTTTACGCGCAGCCGTACGTGTCGCACCGTTGAGCAACGCCGTGACCGCGATGTTGTCCTGCACGGTTTTATGCGGAAACAGCCCCGCGTTCTGGATCACATAACCTATTTTGCGGCGTAATTTTACCAGGTCCATTCCGGCGGTCGGCTGCCCGTTCAGCAAAATGCTGCCCAAAGAGGGTTCGATTAACCGGTTGATCATACGCAGCGAGGTGGTTTTGCCGCAGCCCGAGGGCCCGACCAGCATGGTGATTTTCCCTGTCGGCGCACTGAACGACAGCCTGTCTACAGCCACCGTACCATCTGCGTAAAATTTGCTTATGTTCTCAAATGAAATCATTACATTTCCAGCCACATTACGGAGTGTTTTTCACAGGACGCCTGCTTGTGATCATTTCGCAGACCTGACATGTACTAACTTGTATGTACAACCTAGCAAGCAGAATGCCAACTTATCAAAACGGAGGAATAGCAGCGGAATATGGCGATTGTGACGGGCAGTGAGGCATAAAAGTGAACAAAAAATGACGTTTTTTTGCACCAGAAAAAAACAATTCGCCCCATTGCGGTGCGGAATGTTTTACTTTCTGGCTACAGGCTGGCTACGACTTTCGATCCGACAACTGGCTCAGCCACTGGCTGCGATATTCAGAAGGCGAACGGGCGGTGCTTTTGCGAAAAACGCGGCAGAAATAGTTGCTGTCAACAAAGCCGCTGCTGGCTGCCACTTCTTTGATTTTCAGCTCATAGCCTTTAAGCAGCAGTTTCGCCTTTTCCAGCCGGACATGATTCAGATACTCACTGAAGCCGATATCACCGGATTTCCGAAATAAATGAGACAGGTAATTGGGGGTGATATGGAAACGCTTTGCCACGTTTTCGCGCGTCAGCGGCAGTGCGGCATTCTCTTCAATATATTTTTTGATGACCTCAAACAGCGCACCGCTGCGGGTGAGGATCTGCGCCCGGTTGGCGAGCTGTTCCTGACAATGACTTAACAACCCCGCGACCACGCAGCGCGCGGTTTGCTGGTCGTCAGGATTAGAGATAATTTCATTCATCGCCTGCAACAAAAACGAGCCTACCCGCGGACCAAGGCGCGAAACACTTTGCTTATCGGTACCGGTAAATGTCACGCCATCCCAGAACTGCAAACTGAAACCCAGTTTTTCTTTACTGAACAGAATACTCAGCACTGTCGCGGACTGATCCCACACCATCAGATTCCACTTCCCGCCCGGAATATACAGTGCATCGCCCTGCCTCAGCAGCCCTTTACCGGCGGCGATGCTGCGATCACGGACTTCGCCTTCAACCACAAATTCGATACGCGGAAAACTAACCACCGAGGCCAGCTCGGGCGCAGGAAGGGAATTATCAGGGAACCGGACAGCAAACGCATCACTGCCGGATACCGATCGGAACAGTGTTTCTATCACGTCTTGCAGCATGGCAGCCTCTCAGAGGATTTCTTTTGATCATAACATACACCTAACAAATACGCGGTAATCCCGCCTGCCACACCGTGCCCCTTCTGGTGTCCATTATAAGACCCGGTAAAATGCAATAAAAAAGCCTGACCGGCAGCCAGGCCCGGAGGGAAACAGCCATTCAGAGCACGTCGAGCAACCATTTTTGCGCAGGCGTCAGGCGGCTTGCCGTTTCCGGTTTCAGCCATTTACGCTGATCCTGCTGCTGCGCATCGGCACGATCAATATACAAACTGTGCAGCACCCGGCGACGTGTGCCGGCGTGGTTATTGGTACCACCGTGCCACGCATGAGCGTTATAGATCATCACACTGCCTGCCGGTGCCTCAAACACCACCTCATCCGGATGCGGCAATTCGACATCCGCCAGCACGTCCTCCGGCAATTCAGGGCGGTGATGAGTGCCCGGAATAATACGTGGTGCACCGTTGGCGGCACTTAAATCGTCAATCGCCACGATTGCATTGACCAGATGCACCTTTGGGAAATCCGGACGCGGTTTTTTCCAGTCAGCGTGCAGCGGCTGATGTCCTCCCCGGTGCAGCGCTTCACGACCATTGAGACTCGAAACCTTAAACGCGCCGCCGAAAATATGGTGGCACACGGACAGGATCAGCGGATGCGACCAGACCTTTTCCCACACAGTGCCTTTGTTGATCATATTGGCGATACGGGTGGCGGTGGCTTCCTGATGATGTTCCACCGCGAGATTATCGCCTTCTTTTTCCACCAGCGCGTCAAACGTGACACGCATATCCGCCAGCCAGTCCTGGTCAATCACATCATGAATAATCAGGTATCCGCGCGTCTCCAGTTCGTCCGCCTGTGCCGGCGTTAACGGTTGTGTTGCGCCCAGTGCTGCAAGATATTGCTCAGATGAATGATTCATTTCCCGCCCCTTCAGTTAACGTTTGCGTAACATGAAAGTACGGCAGTTTTTATAGGAAAAAACGATGCTAATCCTACGAAACACTGGATTTATGTGTGATCGCCAAAAAAGTGTGAGGCAGATCGGCTTACATCCGCAGCATGTCTCTCAGACCGCCACCAGCAGTTGTGCCTTGAGTCTCTCCTGTAAAAAGTCGAGAAATACCCGGGTGACTTCGCTGCGCTGACGATGCTGCGGATAAAGGGCGTGCAGGCTCAGCGGGCCGGGATGAAACGCATCGAGTACGCGAACCAGCGCCCCGTATTGCAGTGCCGGGCCGACGATAAATTCCGGCAGTAATACCAGCCCGAGTCCGGCGACGGCCGCATCGCGTAACACTTCACCGTTATTGCTGACAATCGGCCCGCGCACATCAAACAGACGGCGTTTGCCGTGCAGCTCCAGCTCCCAGCCGGTCTGTCCTTCACGCCCGTAACGCAGGCAGTGATGGCTGAGCAAATCCTCCGGCGTTTCCGGCGTTCCCTTGCGCTGAAGATATTGCGGGCTGCAACAGATCACCCGCTTCAGCTCGCCCAGGCGCCGCGCCACCAGCGACGAATCAGCCAGATTACCAATGCGCAACGCAATGTCGAAACCTTCACCCACCAGATCAACATAGCGGTCGACCAGTTCTACCTGAAACTGGATAGCCGGATGCTGACCTAAAAACTCGGCAATCAGCGGTGAGAGATGGCTGATGCCAAACGACATCGGAATGCTGATGCGATATGACCCCTGAAGCGCCTGCCGTTTGGGCGACACCGCGCGTTCGGCTTCTTCGATGTCATCGAGGATCCGCTGAGCATGTTGCGCGAACAACTGACCGGATTCGGTCACCGACAGTTTACGGGTGTTGCGGTTGAGCAGCCGGGCATTTAAGCCAGCCTCCAGCGACGCCATACGGCGACTGACATATTGTTTTGATAGCATCAGTTGTTCAGCCGCTGCGGTAAAACTCCCGGCCTTTACCACCGCAACAAAAATACGAAGATCTTCTATCTGCATCTTATCCGCATCCTTGATTATCATGCCGCTGATTGTCCACCAAAACGTGACAGTGATAGTCAAACCAGCGCATTGTTGAGCAAATTAGTTTACGTGTATTCTCTGTTCATCGGAAGCGCAAACGCACTTCCCCCCTGACAAACTGAGGAGCACATCATGATCGAACAACGTCTCTCTGAACAACGCGGCCTGGGTGATCACGGCTGGTTGCATTCACGCCATACTTTTTCCTTCGCCAGTTACTGGGATCCGAAACAGGTCGGTTTCTCAGACCTGCTGGTCATTAACGATGATCAGGTTGCACCGGGCCGCGGCTTTGGCGCACATCCGCACAGCAATATGGAAATTATCTCTTATGTTCTGGAAGGCGCGCTGGAGCATAAAGATTCGATGGGTACCGGTTCTGTGATTGTTCCCGGTGATGTACAGCTGATGAGCGCCGGTTCCGGTGTGACACACAGTGAGTTCAACCACTCCGGCGACGAGAATGTCCATTTCCTGCAAATCTGGATTGTGCCGTCTGAAACGGGTACCAAACCGGGTTACCAGCAAGTTTCTGTGGCTGAAGCGGAAAAACGTGGCCAGTTCCGTCTGGTTGTCTCGCCGGAGGGTGACAACGGCTCACTGACGGTGCGTCAGGACATGAAGATTTACGCGGGTTTCTTCGACGGCGCAGAACAGGCCACGTTTGATCTGGATCCTGACCGCTATGCCTATATCCATGTGGCACGCGGCAGCATCAAAGTGAACGGCATTGAGTTCAGAACCGGTGACGGTGCCCGTATCCGTCAGGAAGATAAACTCACCTTTACGGACGGTGATCAGGCAGAAGTATTACTTTTTGATTTGCGACCGGTGGAAGTGAATCACCCGTCCCGCTAATTAAAGCACTTAACAGGCATATTGCAGACATTTTCAGCAATATGCCTGCCTTTTTGCGCCCTCTCCCTCATGGGTAAAAATGCCTGCTGCAAAGCTCTGCAACATATATTTTTCTCTGGAAAGCAAATCCCATCTCAGTGGTTATCCAGTTGGTTTAGCACCCTTGCTTACGTTATATTTGCCTTGCTGCGTCAAAAAAACGCGGCGAGGTTTCGCAGCCTGAATACCACATCGGAAATACATATGTAATAATTATGTATTAGCCTCGGTACACCTGTCAGATGCAGATGCTTGTAATTTGTACATCCTATGGTGACTCAGGCAAGGCAGCCCCCGGGCTGGCCGGATTCCGATGTGACCGGTACTGCGAACCTTGTCTGAGCCACCACCAAAAAGAGTTTCGCAGCTCCGGTGGTGGTTAACTATCACATCGGAGAATACACATGAAACTGCCCCATAGTCCGACATTTCTGCCGTTTCCTACCTCATATATTCAGCAACATGAGGGTGAAATCCTGATTAATCAGGACTGGCACCCTGCCGACATCATTGCTGCACTGCGCAAAAAAGGCACCACCCTGTCTGCGGTTTCACGCGCGGCGGGTTTATGTTCAACCACCTTAGCCAATGCGCTTACCCGTCCCTGGCCAAAGGGTGAGTTGCTGATTAGCCAGGCTATCGGTGTGCCGCCTTCTATCATCTGGCCAAGCCGGTATTTCGATAAGCGCACCATGCAATTTGTTGAACGTCCGCTGCGTACACCGGCCAAGAAACCCCCTACAGACGAGTAGTAGCATCTCCTCAGGGCGTTGTAAAAACGCCCTTTTCCTTCCTCTCCCTGCTCTTAACTCCCTGTTTTCAGCACCATACCTTCTGCCGTGGCGCGGGAAAAAGCCTGCGCGCTGTCGCCAGACACTCTGTTTCAGTTGGCGCCGTGACAGGCTGGAAATCTTGCCCGTAGGATTTTAAATGCAAAGGAAGATAGTTTTTCTCTTTACTCCTCCCCTGCGAAGGGGAGGGAGCTTTATGACCGCCCCTATTCCATCTCCCGCAACTGCATAGCAACTATTGTTGTTTTACATCGCTTGTCCCTGACTTTAATAATCATTGTTAACGATGTGTTGTGAACTAAAGGAACGGAATATGAGCCATGTGATCCGCCTTGCTCAGGAGTCTGAAGCAGCGGCGCTGCACAGTCTTTTGCAAAAGGCTTACGAGCCGCTGCTGGAACATAACATTCATTTCACCATTACCCGCGCCAGCGTTGAGGATGTGCGGGATGTTATCCGTAATGAAACCACTTATGTGCTGGAAAAAGACGGTGTACTGACCGCGACGCTGACCACCCGTTTTCTGTGGACACCCGCGAAAAATCATCTTGCGCCATGGCCGTTTGTGCACTGGTTTGCGGTGGCAGAACACGCCAAAGGCCAGGGATTTGGCAATGAAATTATCCGCTACGTGGAAGAGACGTTTTTGCGGGACACGCTGAAATCACCGGCGGTGTATCTGGCAACGGCGGTGAAACATCCGTGGCTGACCGGGTTGTATCAGCGACGGGGTTATGAGCCATTTCATACCGCGACCAACCCGCTGGGTGTGGAACTGGTCTATTTGCGCAAAATTCTCAACCAGCAGGCATTCGAAGCACTGGAGCAGGCACCGCTGGTGCGCTCTATCGCTGAATTACGCACGCTGGTTTAACAGCGGCTGAATAATATATTCTTAAGGATGAAACAATGAGTCAGAAAAAACAAATACGCCTGGGTGCCATTATTCAGGGCGCATCCGGAAATATGTCTGCATGGCGTCATCCGGATGCGGTTGCTGATGCCAGTATTAATATTCAGTTCTGCCAGCAATTAGCGCAACGAGCTGAACAGGCTAAATTTGATTTCTTATTTGTCGCCGACGGACTTTATATTACTGAGAAATCTATTCCGCATTTCCTCAACCGTTTTGAACCGATTACCCTGCTTTCTGCCCTGTCGCTGGTCACCCGCAAAATCGGACTGGTCGCCACATTATCCACCTCCTACAGCGAGCCGTTTACCGTCGCGCGTCAGTTCGCCAGCCTCGATCATCTGAGTGGTGGCCGGGCGGGCTGGAACGTCGTGACCTCACCGCTGGAAGGCTCGGCGAAAAACTTCTCCCGCGATAAACATCCGGAGCATGATGAGCGTTACCGCATCGCCAGTGAATACGTCAGCGTGGTGAAAGGACTGTGGGATTCCTGGGAAGAAGATGCCTTTGTGCGCAACAAAGCCACCGGCCAGTTCTTTGTGCCGGAGAAACTGCACACACTTAATCATCACGGCAAATACTACTCGGTGCAGGGGCCGCTGAACGTCGGACGCTCGCCGCAGGGCCGTCCGATCGTCTTTCAGGCCGGAGCATCGGAACAGGGCAAAGCTTTTGCCGCCGAAGCCGCTGATGCCATTTACACCCGTCAGGAAACCCCTGAGCTGGCCCGCGAGTTCCGGCTGGACGTCCGGCGTCAGCTGGTGTTAAACGGCCGTGACGCTGACGACATCCGCGTCTTTCAGGGTATCAGCGTGATTATCGGTGACTCGCCCGCCGACGCCGAACGCAAATATCAGGAAACGGCGCAACTGGTGACGCTGGAAAGTGCTCTGGATTATCTTGGCCGCTATTTCGAGCATCACGATTTTGCGCAATATGACCCCGACGCCCCCTTCCCCGACATAGGTAATTTGGGGCAAAACAGCTTCCGCAGCACCACGGATGAAATCAAACGCAACGCCAGCGAGCGCGGGCTGACGCTGCGTCAGGCCGCGCTGGAAGCCGCCACGCCACGCCCGACCTTCTCCGGTACTGCCGAAGACGTCGCTGACGGACTGGAACACTGGTTCACGTCGGGCGCTGCCGACGGCTTTATTGTCCGCGGCGGGACGCCAACGGCGTTCGATGATTTCACCGACAGTGTGATCCCGATTTTGCAGGCACGGGGAGTGTACCGGACGGAATACGAAAGTGAGACGTTGCGGGGAAATCTGGGGTTGCGGGAGCCGGAGAATCAATTCACTGCTAAGAGTGTGCCTTCCGATGCACTGACGGTTTAGAATCAATACCTTGGGTTGCCACCCAAACCGGCTTTAAGGTCAAGGTCGTGGGCGTCGGCCCA
>NZ_JAFMOS010000640.1 GCF_019049755.1 Rahnella perminowiae | reverse complement strand
CTATTTATTGGCTCAGATCAAATTTATCCGGAGATAATTAATTATGATCGCACCCTATGTAAAATTGATTTTTTGATATTCGCTATTTCTTCTTATGAAAGTGAAATATGAATAGCGGCTCAGCTCATCGCTTATGGAAAAGTAAATGACTTACTCAACTTCATCAGTAAAAACTAATGCCAGCCCTTCTTCTTCTGCCGCGACGGAAAACACAAACTGGTATCAGATTAGTGGTAACGACGCCATGCAGCGTCTGGGAACCGGCGAGAATGGCCTGACCCGGCATGATGCCAGCGAACGCCTGAAAGAGTACGGCCCCAATGCCCTGCCGGAAAAAGCGGCTAAAAGCGCCCTGATGCGTTTTCTGGCGCACTTCAATGATGTCCTGATTTATATCCTGCTTGCGGCGGCTATTGTGACAGGTGCCATGGGGCACTGGGTCGATACGCTGGTCATTCTGGGCGTAGCCGTCATCAATGCGCTGATTGGTTTTTTGCAGGAAAACAGCGCTGAAAAATCCCTGAAAAGCATTCAGAATATGCTGTCAAGTCAGGCAGTTGTCATGCGTGACGGCCAGATACAAACCATCAACGCTGATCAACTGGTGCCTGGCGATATCGTACAGTTGCGCCCCGGTGACAAGATCCCGGCGGACTTGCGTATCATCAGTGCGCATAACCTGCAGGTCGAAGAAGCCATTCTGACGGGCGAATCCACTGTAGTGGTCAAAAACGCACAGGTCATTGACGATGAAGTCATGATCGGCGACCGCCATAACCTGTTGTTCTCCGGCACCATGATCAGTGGCGGTACCGCAACCGGTGTGGTCTGTGCCACCGGTAAAGACACAGAACTGGGTCACATCAACCAAATGATGTCATCGATCACGCCACAGCGCACCCCGCTGCTGCAGCAAATCGACAAACTGGGCAAAGGCATTTTCGCCCTGATTTTGCTGATGATGGCATTCCTGTTTATTTTCGCCTTCATTCTGCGCGACATGCCGCTGGGCGAACTGTTGCTGTCGCTGATTAGCCTGGCCGTGGCCTCCGTGCCGGAAGGTTTACCGGCCATCATTTCCATCATCCTTTCTCTCGGTGTGCAAACGATGGCACGTAATCACGCCATTATCCGTAAGCTGCCAACGGTCGAAACACTCGGTTCTATGACAGTAATTTGCTCGGATAAAACCGGCACGCTGACCATGAATGAAATGACCGTGAAAGCCGTCATTCTGGCAGACCGCGCTTATCAGGTAGAAGGCGAAAGCTATCAGCCTAAAGGCCGGATTACTGACACGCAAAGCCGCAAGCAGATCGATGTTATCAATACACCTGTACTTAACACTTTCATCACCGCGGTAGATTTATGTAATGACAGCCAATTACTGCAGGACGATAAAGGCCACTGGGGCATAACCGGCGGCCCGACGTCCGGCGCACTGAAAGTGCTGGCGGCTAAATCAAACCTGAATACCGGTAAAGTCGAACCACTGGATAAAATTCCGTTCGATTCTAAACATAAATACATGTCCACCCTGCAACGTATCAATGGCAAAACCCGGTTGTTTGTGACCTGCGCACCGGATGTTCTGTTCTCCTTAGCCTCGCTTGAACTGACCGAAAACGGCGTGCAGCCTTTCCGCCGCGAATACTGGGAAGAAGAGATGGCGCGCTACGCCCGCCAGGGCCTGCGTATGGTTGCTGCGGCACTGAAAGATGAGCCGGAAATCGACGGCGACCTGAACCACAGTCATTTGCAACAGGGCCTGATTTTTGCCGGTATCGCCGGCATGATGGATCCGCCGCGCCCTGAAGCGATTGACGCGATTGCTCAGTGTCAGCAGGCCGGGATCCGCGTGAAGATGATCACCGGTGACCACCAGGAAACCGCGATGGCAATTGGCAAAATACTGGGGATCGGCAACAGCGCAGACGCGATCACCGGTTACCAGCTCGAACATATGGACGATGCTGAACTGGCTGTGGCCGCCAGCCAGTACGATATTTTCGCCCGTACCAGCCCTGAGCATAAATTACGCCTGGTCAAGGCATTACAGGATAGCGGCGAAGTCGTCGGCATGACCGGCGACGGGGTCAACGATGCACCCGCGCTGAAACAGGCTGACGTCGGCATTGCCATGGGCATTAAAGGCACCGAAGTGACCAAAGAAGCCGCTGATATGGTACTGACCGATGATAACTTCGCGACCATCGCCAGCGCCGTCAGAGAAGGTCGTCGCGTTTACGACAACCTGAAGAAAACCATTCTGTTTATCCTGCCGACCAACCTCGCGCAGGGGCTGCTGATTATCCTGGCGATTCTGGCCGGTGCGGTCATTCCGCTGACGCCGGTTCAGATCTTATGGATGAACATGGCAACATCGACCACGCTGTCCTTCGGTCTGGCCTTTGAGCCAGGCGAGAAAGGCATGATGACCCGCCGCCCGCGCGCACCGGGTCAGCACGTACTCGATCTGCATGCTGTCTGGCGTATTGCCTTCGTGGGCATTCTGATTGCCTGCAGTGCGTTCGTGCTGGAAGCCTGGATGCAACCGCGCGGTTACAGCAGCGATTTGATCCGCACCGTACTGCTGCAGACACTGGTCACCGCGCAGTGGGTGTATATGTTTAACTGCCGCGTGATGGATCGTTTCCCGCTGACGCGTGAAGTGTTTGTTAATAAAGGCTTGTGGGTAGTTTCCGCTGTCCTGCTGCTCCTGCAACTGGCGCTGATTTATCTGCCGGTCATGAACCAGCTGTTCGGCACCGTACCGATGCCGCTGAAATTCTGGGGCATCACGCTGGTAGTTGGCGCGATGATCTTCGTGATTGTCGAAATCGAGAAATGGCTGGTTAACCGCTTCATTCGCCAGAAAGCTTGATGATTTATCCGGATGCCGGGTTACCTTTTGTAGCCCGGCGTTTTACGATAAAAAATGTCATCATTCTGAAACTTTAATATTTTCCGCGCTCAATTCGTCTCAAAGATCTCACAAAACGTCCCAATGCCCGTTTTGCTGATTTACATCAATCCTTTACCGCCTTATTACTCTCGCCAGGGTATCCCTTTTCACAGCAAACGAATATTGCCGGCAACCATCAATTTTTACGGCAGTTTTTACAGGAATGCCCCATCGCTGTAGGACCAGTTTTATAAAAAACGAGCTCTCTGGATGCTTTGCAGCCGAACAGAAGCCAACAAACAGGTAAACACAATGTCATCGATGATTGTAGACAGATGCTATTACACGCAGCTGGCATTGCATTCGTTATTGCAATTAAACGGACAACAGCAGAAAGACATTCTTTCGCTTAAGGATATCGACGAACTGCACGCGACATGCCATTCCCTGACGCCTGAAATCATCTTTGTGAATGAAGATTGCTTTACGTCTGATGCTCAGTCAGGCCACACCCTGCGGGATATGATAGACGCGCATCCCGGTACGCTGTTCTTTGTTTTCATTTCCAAAGAAAACCTGAATTATCAGAGCTATGTGCCGATCCGTAAAAACATCATTATTTTGTCCAAATCCATCCGGACAACCACCATTTATCAGCTGATTGCCCGTAACCTGCTGCTGTCACGCCCGGCAGAAGCGGAACAATTGTTGGATCTCACACCGGTCAGCCTGAGCCGGACTGAATCCAGTATTCTGAAAATGTGGATGTCAGGGCTGAACACAGAAAATATTTCCCAGCACCTGAATATCAAACAAAAAACGGTGGCGTCGCATAAAGGCAATATCAAGCGCAAAGTAAAAACGCAAAATAAACAGGCCATTTATCATGTTGTTAAACTCACCGATATTCTGACAACCGGGATGTTTGTCGGTCGCAACCGGCCACTGCGCCCGTCAGGCGAACCGGATGAATTCAACATTCCGTTTGGCTAATCTCTCCGCCACCTGCTACCCGCCGGCAACATTCTTGCCTTACTGTGAACCTGATGGTTGGGAACCCGGCTGAAACACGCTAAACTTCGCAGTCGGAACCCTTATCAGTCATGCCGCAGTCAGGCGGGGCTGACTTTAATTTGCCGCAGCGCCTGCCCTTCGCAGACAGCGCGCGGCCCGCAGAGAAAGAGGCTCAAAACAACGTGGCTCAATACGTATATTCCATGCATCGCCTCGGCAAAGTTGTTCCGCCGAAGCGTCATATTCTTAAGAACATCTCCCTGAGTTTCTTCCCTGGCGCTAAAATCGGTGTTCTGGGTCTGAACGGTTCGGGTAAATCCACCCTGCTGCGCATCATGGCCGGTATCGATACCGACATCGAAGGTGAAGCACGTCCGCAGCCTGATCTGAAAATCGGTTACCTGCCGCAGGAACCTCAGCTGAACATGGAACACACCGTGCGTGAGTCCGTGGAAGAAGCTGTTTCTGAAGTCGTTGGCGCGTTAAAACGTCTCGATGAAGTGTATGCACTGTACGCTGAGCCGGAAGCGGATTTCGATAAACTGGCGGCTGAACAGGGTAAGCTGGAAGAGATCATCCAGGCACACGATGGCCACAACCTCAACAGCCAGCTGGAACGTGCTGCTGATGCGCTGCGTCTGCCAGACTGGGATGCGAAAGTGGCTAACCTGTCCGGTGGTGAGCGCCGCCGTGTGGCACTTTGCCGCCTGCTGCTCGAAAAACCAGACATGCTGCTGCTCGACGAACCGACCAACCACCTGGATGCGGAATCCGTGGCATGGCTGGAACGCTTCCTGCACGACTTCGAAGGTACCGTAGTGGCAATTACCCACGACCGTTACTTCCTTGATAATGTGGCTGGCTGGATCCTCGAACTTGACCGCGGTGAAGGTATTCCGTGGGAAGGCAACTATTCCACCTGGCTGGAACAAAAAGACGAACGTCTGGCGCAGGAAGCCTCTTCCGAAGCCGCACGCCGTAAATCTATCGAGAAGGAACTGGAGTGGGTTCGTCAGGGCGCGAAAGGCCGTCAGTCTAAAGGCAAGGCCCGTCTGGCACGCTTTGAGGAGCTGAACAGCACCGAATACCAGAAACGTAACGAAACCAACGAACTGTTCATTCCACCGGGTCCCCGCCTGGGCGACAAAGTTGTCGAAGTGAAAAACCTGAGCAAGTCTTACGGTGATCGCGTTCTGATCGACGACCTGTCCTTCTCCGTACCGAAAGGCGCGATCGTCGGGATTATCGGCCCGAACGGCGCCGGTAAATCAACGCTGTTCCGTATGATGTCAGGTCAGGAAGACGCTAACAGCGGCACCATCGAGCTGGGCGATACCGTGAAACTGGCGTCTGTGGATCAGTTCCGTGATTCAATGGATAACAGCAAAACCGTCTGGGAAGAAGTCTCCGGTGGTCAGGACATCATGCGCATCGGCACCACTGAAATGCCAAGCCGCGCCTACGTGGGCCGCTTTAACTTCAAAGGGGTTGATCAGGGCAAACGTGTTGGCGAACTGTCCGGTGGTGAACGTGGCCGTTTGCATCTGGCAAAACTGCTGCAGGTTGGCGGTAACATGTTGCTGCTCGATGAACCGACCAATGACCTCGACATCGAAACCCTGCGTGCACTGGAAAACGCCTTGCTGGAATTCCCGGGCTGCGCGATGGTCATTTCCCATGACCGCTGGTTCCTCGACCGTATCGCGACGCACATCCTCGATTATCAGGATGAAGGCAAAGTCGAGTTCTTCGAAGGTAACTTCACCGAATACGAAGAATACAAAAAACGGACTTTAGGTGCCGATGCGTTGGAACCAAAGCGCATTAAGTACAAAAAGATGATCAAATAATCGTCTTCAGCCGAATATCAGGCCCGGAAACGGGCCTTTTTTATGGCGGCAATTCAATCAAATCTATCCCGTCAGCGCCTCGCTGTAGCTTTCTGAAAACCTATATTCTTCCAGCATAAACTCAATAAAACAGACCAGTGCCGGCGAATTCAGCTTTCGTCCCGGATAAACCAGATACAAATCATTCCCTTCTGCTTCCCATTCCGGCAACACGCGCACCAGCGTGCCTTTCGCGACTTCGTCATGGCATAAAAATGCAGGCAGCAATGTAATGCCTGCACCTGCCAGCGCGCACTCCCGCGCATACAGCAGATTGTCGGTGGTATGCGCCGAAGGCAGCAACCAGCGGTGCCAGGTATCGCCGCGATGCAGTACCCACTCAGACCACGCCCGGTGTGCGATGCAGTGATGCGACGCCAGTTGCTGCGGCGAATCCAGGGATGGCTGCTGTGCCAGATACGCCGGCGACGCCAGCAGGTAACGCGGGCTGTGCCCCAGTTCGCGGCCGATCAGCGAGGAATCCTGCGGTTTACCCGTACGCAAGGCGATATCAAACCCTTCCTGCACCAGATCGACCATCGCATCGGACACCGACACCTCCAGCGAAACATCCGGATAACGTTTCTGAAACTCGACGTTCATGCGCGCCAGTAACGTCGCCCCGAGCCCTGCCGGACTGGTGATCCGCAACCGCCCGCTCGGATTATCGCGTAACCGGCGGATGGCCAGCTCCGCCCTTTCGCTGGCCTGCATCATTTCCTGACAGTGGATCAGGTAACGTTCACCGGCAAACGTCAGATTCAGTTGCCGCGTCGTGCGGTTAAGCAGGCGCAGACCGACGGATTTCTCCAGCTGGCTGATGCGATGACTGACGCTGGATTTGGGCAAACCGGCGCGGCTGGCGGCCTGAGTAAAACTGCCGCATTCTGCGACCAGCGCAAACAGCGCCATATCCTGCAACTGCTTAAACATGATTGTTCACCTCAGCCGAACACTTTGTTAGTTATTGTCCATCTTATCAGCTTCTGTCATGCGGACTAGACTGTCTGTAAACCTCATGGAGAAATTGATATGTCCGTTAACGCTATTGCAGTAAACCCGAAAGATCCGGCCCGTTTTATTGCTGTTGAATTGCCACAACCCGTTGCCCAGGATTACGACCTGCTGGTGGAAGTGAAAGCCGTGTCGGTCAATCCGGTCGATACTAAAGTACACAAAGGTGTGCAGAAAAGCGGTCTGGATGCACCGAAAGTGCTGGGCTGGGATGCCAGCGGCATTGTTAAATCCGTGGGCAGCGCGGTGAAAAATTTCAAACCCGGCGATGAAGTCTGGTACGCCGGAGATATCACCCGTTCCGGAAGTAACGCGGCTGAACATCTCATCGACTCACGCATTGTGTCCCTCAAACCGCAAAGCCTGAACTGGGCTGAAGCCGCCGCCATGCCGCTGACCACACTGACCGCCTGGGAGGCGTTGTTCGAGCATCTGAAAATTCAGGACGCATCTGCGGATAAAACGCTGCTGATCATCGGCGGAGCCGGTGGCGTAGGTTCGCTTGCGATCCCGTTCGCGTCACTGCGCAGCAACGTGAAAGTCATTGCCACCGCTTCGCGCCCGGAATCAGCAAAATGGTGTCTGGATCGCGGTGCCGATCTGACCGTAAATTACAAAGATCTGAAAGGTGAACTGGCGAAACACGACATCAGGCAGGTAGATTTTATTCTGTGTCTGAACGATACCGACGGCCATTGGGAGACAATCGCTGATCTGATCGCGCCAATGGGTCATATCTGTACCATCGTTGAAAACGAACATCCGCTGGATATGAATAAACTGAAGCTGAAAAGTGCCGCCCTGCACTGGGAGCTGATGTACACCCGCAGTATGTTTACCACGCCGGATATTGCCGAACAGGGCGAAATTCTCAAACGCGTCGCCGCGCTGGTTGACGAAGGGAAAGTCCGGACCACCCTGAGCGACACCCTGCATGGCCTGACCGTGGAAAGCATCGAAGCCGCGCATGCCAAAGTACTCGACGGCCATATGCAGGGTAAAGTGGTCGTCGCTTTCTAAGTCCGCTGTGGCCTTATATGCAAAGCCCCGCATTTTCATGACGGGGCTTTTTCATTCACGTGTTTTCGTTCACGTGTGAACGCTATGTATGCCCGCAGCTCTGATTGCTGATTTTTGATCAGCGTACAGGGGGTTCATTTAACCGGCTGGTGTCCGCCGCCAGCATGTTCTGCACCAGTTCCACACATTCGAGAAAACGCTGATCATAATCTGATGACTCCACGTGAACATATTCCACCTGGTTCTGCCTGAGCATTTCAATTAACAGATTTTGAAAAGACATCCGGTCAGACGTACTGCCCAGACTACGCAGGCCATCCGCAACCCACGGTGTATTGTTTTCCAGCAAAATAACCAGATCAAACCGGTATTCATCCATCAGCGCCTGCACAAACGGATGCTCACGCCCTTCATATTTTTTACAGAAGGCTTGGGTGGTCAGGAAGTCGGTATCAATAAACGCCACTTTATTGGCATATTTTACTGCAAAATCAATGTACTGCGCCTGCCCGAGTGCAATTTTGTCATAATCGGAATATTGCAGCGCCATTTCATCGCCACCGAGGTGCGAGAACACATAATCGCGGCCATATTCCCACGCGCTGGTCGTGTTGAAGATATTGGCTAATTTATTCACCAGCGTCGATTTCCCGCTGGATTCGCCGCCCAGAATCGCCACCGTGCGTACGAAAAACGGTTTAACTTCAGTCGGAATATAATCCCAGTAACGGAACGGATCCTGACGGATCTGACGGCCACTGATATTCATAAACGAACGTTTCGGGTCGATCAGCACCGTTTCAATGCCGAGATGTTCCCGGTACTGTGGCGCATCAGCTTCTTCGCTGGAATAAATAGTATTCGGTTCAATGCCTTTCTGATCCATAAACTCTTTAATGCCACGCCCCCAGACATCCCAGCCGTGCGGATACGGCTCCATCCCCTCTTCGTTAAAGGCATGAATGCGGATGTTTTTCTGATACTTGAAGGTCTGCAATAACCAGCGCAGGCGGTCGCTGACCGTGGGTTGCTGAGACATTGAGCTGTTCTCAAACAGCTCGCGGTCGCGTGGTTCGTCATAACCCATGATGATATGCAGCTCATCGACCTGACTACAGGCGCGCTGGATCAGATAAATGTGGCCGGTGTGCAGCGGATAAAACTTACCGAACACCACGCCAATATTTTTCTCACGACGGGGAAACTCAAGATCCAGGAAACGGTGCAATGCCTCCAGTTTTTGGGCGCTGGGGCTTTTTATCTTTGCATTCAACAACTGGCTGAGATAACCCTTGGTCATCCCGCTGGCTTCGGCCACCTGTTGCAGCGTGCGTCCCTGTTGTTTTATCGCGGTTTTTAGATAGTCGAACTGTGACATGCCTTGTCCTCAGGTTTTCTGTACTAAACAAAAAATAGCACAAAGGCCCTCAGCAGCGACAGCGGTTAACCGTTACAAATCATCGAGGATCGCCAGCGCATCAGCCAGTTTTTTGACGCCAAATACCTGCATACCGGCGGGCACTTTTTTCGGCACGTTAGCGTACGGCACAATGGCGCGTTTAAAACCGTGTTTCGCCGCTTCAGTTATACGCTCCTGACCGCTTGGCACCGGACGGATTTCCCCCGCCAGCCCGACCTCACCGAACACCACCAAATCCTGCGGCAGCGGACGGTCACGCAGGCTCGATACCAGCGACAGCAACAGCGCCAGGTCGGCACTGGTTTCGGTGACTTTCACGCCACCGACCACGTTAACAAAGACATCCTGATCCGCCATCTGTAAGCCGCCATGACGGTGCAGCACCGCGAGTAATATGGCCAGACGGTTCTGCTCAAGACCGACCGCCACACGACGGGGATTGCCCATCATCGAATGATCGACCAGCGCCTGAACCTCAACCAACAGCGGACGCGTTCCTTCCCATAGCACCATGACGGAGCTGCCGGAGGTAATTTCATCTCCCCGGCTGAGGAAAATTGCCGACGGGTTGCTGACTTCACGCAGCCCCTGTTCGGTCATAGCAAATACGCCCAGTTCGTTCACCGCGCCAAAGCGGTTTTTGTGGCTGCGCAATGTACGGAAACGCGAATCGGCATCACCGTCGAGCAGTACGGAACAGTCAATACAGTGCTCCAGTACTTTGGGCCCCGCCAGTGAACCGTCTTTAGTGACATGACCGACCATGACAATCGCCACGCCGCGCGTTTTAGCGAAACGGGTAAGATACGCCGCCGTTTCACGCACCTGGGCGACCGTACCCGGCGACGACTGAATATCGGCCATATGCATCACCTGAATGGAGTCGATCACCATCAGCTTCGGCTGTTCCGCATCTGCAATCTCACAAATCTGTTCGATGCTGGTTTCCGACAGCATATTCATGTTAGCCGTTGGTAAACCCAGACGATGCGCGCGCATCGCAACCTGTTGCAATGATTCTTCACCCGTAACGTAAAGGGTTTTCATGTTTTCACTGAGATGACACAGAATTTGCAGCAACAGCGTACTTTTACCGGCACCGGGGTTACCGCCAATGAGAATGGCACTGCCCGGTACCACGCCGCCACCTAATACCCGGTCAAACTCTTTAAAACCGGTACTGAAACGCGGAAGTTCATCGAGGCTGATATCCGACAGTTTCTGCACGCGGCTGACCCCGGCATCCCCGGCATAACCGGTCAGACGTTCGTTACGCGCCACCGTAGGGGAAGCGGCCAAACGGATTTCAGTAATGCTGTTCCAGGCCTGACAGGCACTGCACTGCCCTTGCCAGCGCGGATAATCTGCGCCACATTCATTACACACAAATGCACGTTTTGCTGCTTTTGCCACAACTTACCTCTTCAAAATAATAGTGAATACCCTAAATAATTCGAGTTGCATCAAGGCGGCCAGAGCACTCATCCCGATGAGCTGACATACGTCAGTGATTCGGGTGAGTGATTGCAGCTAACGCAGATGCGGCTTGACGTATGACGGGTATTTAAGACTGGCTACCGCTGAGAATACACAACACGCCAAGCAGATCGGCATGTCGGATGCAGACTGAAGCCTGTTCATAAACTTTCGGTTTGGCGTGATAAGCAATACCCATGCCCGCAACCGCCATCATTTTCAGGTCATTCGCCCCATCACCGATAGCCACGGTTTGCGCGTGGGGAATACCCAGTTTTTCTGCCAGTTTCAGCAGAGTATCGGCTTTATATTGCGCGTCAACGATCGGCCCGATCACACGGCCTGTCAGTTTGCCGTCACGGATTTCCAGTTCGTTCGCGGCCACGTCGATCAGATTCAGCTGGTCGCGCAGGTATTCGGCATAATATGTAAAGCCGCCGGAGGCAATCGCCACGTGCCAGCCCGCTTCCTGTAAACGCTGAACCATCACCGTCAGACCCGGCATCAGCGGCAGGGTTTCACGCACCTGCTGTAGAATACTGGCATCCGCATCTTTCAATGTCGCCACGCGCTGACGCAGACTGGCGGAGAAATCCAGCTCGCCGCGCATCGCGCGTTCGGTGACTTCCGCGACCTGCTCACCGACGCCTGCCAGTTTGGCAATTTCATCGATGCATTCAATTTCAATCGCGGTAGAATCCATGTCCATGACCAGCAGGCCTGGCACACGCAGATACGGCACTTTCCCCAGCTGAGCGACATCAAATTCAAAAGATTCGGCGAGAAACTGTGCGTCGGCAGTGAGTGAGCCTGCGAGGCGCACAACCTGATAACCTTCCACTGACCATGCGCTGACAATCACCAGAGCGCGGCCTAACCGGCGCTGGAACAGCGTAATGCTGGTTTTATCAAGTTTTCTACCATACAGAAGCCATCCGGTATGTCCCGCCCGGTAATCCAGCGGCATGACTTCATCACCGCTCAATGAAAGGGGAAGTCCCGGCCATTGGTGGATCTCCGCAGGAAGATCGCAATAGGTCAGACTGTTTGGCATGATGGCTCCTGTAGGGCGTTATGGTATTAGGAAAACAAATATCACTATTTACCCAAAATCATTCGAGTTGCATCAAGGCGGCAACTGAATGAATCTCCGGGATCTGACACAGGTCAGTGACCGGAGTGAATGAAGGCAGCCAACGCAGAGGCAGCTTGAAGGATGCAGGGTAAAATGAGGCATCAAGCTACCTTATCGTGGCGTCTTCTGGCAACATAAAGTCATCGAAATACGCAAGGAAACAGAATGGCCAAGGCCAAACTTAAATTTCGCCTGCACCGCGCGGCTATCGTATTGATAAGTCTCGCATTACTTGTCATTCTGATGCAGGGCGCATCTTATTTCAGTCTGGGACATCAACTGGCACGTTCGACGCAGGTGGAACAGCTTGCGCAAACGCTCGCCCGACAGGTGGCGTTTTCGCTCGCCCCCCTGATGGACAGCGATAATGATGGCGCTGATATCGCACAAATTTCCACTATTTTGAGTCAGCTTACCGAGAGCAGTCGCATTCTTGACGCCAGCGTTTATGAGTCTGACGGTTCCCTGGTGGCGCATGCCGGTGAACAGGTGCCGGTTCGCGACCGTTTGTCGCTCGATGGCAAACGTGCGGGTAGCTACTTCAATCATCAGATTGTGGTACCGATAGAAGATAAAAACGGGCCGGGCGGATTTTTACGCATCACACTCGACACGCATGTGCTGGCAACCGAGTCCAAGCAGGTGGATAACACCACTAACCTGTTGCGCCTGATGATGCTCGCCGCGCTGGGTGTCGGTATTATTCTGGCCCGCACATTGTTGCAGGGCCGCCGTTCACGCTGGCAGCAATCACCGTTCCTGCTGACCGCCAGTAAGCCGGTAAAAGAAGATGATGAACAGGAAGACGAACCGGATGAGTTCGGCCCGCCACCGGTGCTCAATATTCCTGAGCCGGAATCCGATGTGGTGCCCGCTAAACCTGCCACCGAAGCGCAGACCAAAGAAGCCGCACAGGCTGCTTATCGCAGCCTGAAACGCAGCCGGCCGAAGTGATACAGGCCAGCCGCCTTGAGAGCGTTGACGGGGTGATGTGGAGTTGCTCCGTGAAGTTGCTCCGTGATCTCTTTTGTCGTCAGACTGCCCTGACGCAGTAAATCTACAAGTTCAGACATGAGCAGTTCAGTGATGAACAGGAAAACGCATAGCAAAACGGGCACCATTTGGTGCCCGTTTTCGTCTCTGCTATATCAGCAGAATTTATTCTTTATCGCCCAGCAGAACAGATTCCAGCGCGATTTCGATCATGTCGTTGAAGGTGGTCTGACGTTCAGCGGCAGTGGTTTGTTCGTGCGTACGGATATGGTCGGAGACAGTACAGATAGTCAGTGCTTTTGCACCAAATTCTGCCGCCACACCGTAGATCCCGGCCGCTTCCATTTCCACACCCAAAATGCCGTACTTTTCCATTACATCGAACATTTGCGGGTCCGGTGTATAGAACAGGTCGGCGGAGAAGATGTTACCGACGCGGGCATTGATGCCTTTAGCTTTCGCAGCGTCAGCGGCGTTACGCACCATGTCGTAGTCCGCGATAGCCGCGTAGTCATGGTCTTTGAAACGCATACGGTTCACTTTGGAATCGGTGCAGGCACCCATGCCGATCACAATGTCACGCAGTTTGATGTCGGCACGAACAGCACCACACGAGCCCACGCGGATGATTTTTTTTACGCCGAATTCAGTGATCAGTTCTTTGGCATAAATGGAGCAGGAAGGAATGCCCATGCCATGGCCCATCACTGAGATTTTGCGGCCTTTATACGTGCCGGTGAACCCCAACATGCCACGCACGTCGTTCACCTGCTTAACATCCTGAAGGAAGGTTTCCGCGATGTGCCTGGCGCGCAGCGGGTCGCCCGGCATCAGCACGACGTCAGCAAAGTCGCCCATTTCAGCATTAATGTGTGGAGTTGCCATCTTCTTATTCCTTAATCAGCGAGGTGTCATATTCATCATAAAAAACGCGGCCAGTATAAAGAACTGGCCGTGTATACAAAGCGTTATAGCATCGACTTACCGTAATCCATCGGCGACAGATCGAAATATTTGGCGACTGTCTGGCCGATATCCGCGAAAGTTTCACGATGGCCTAATGAACCCGGTTTTACTTTCGGGCCATAGATTAAGACCGGAATGTGCTCACGGGTGTGATCGGTACCGCGCCAGGTCGGGTCACAACCGTGATCAGCCGTGAAAATGATGATGTCATCTTCTTTCACCAGCTCCAGCAGTTCAGGCATGCGGCGGTCGAACAACTCCAGCGCGGCAGCATAACCCGGCACATCACGGCGATGGCCGTAAGAGGAGTCGAAATCAACAAAGTTGGTGAAGACGATGGTTTTGTCCCCGGCTTGTTTCATCTCTTCGATGGTGGCGTCAAACAGCGCGTCCAGACCGGTGGCCTTCACCTTTTTAGTGATACCAACCTGTGCATAAATATCTGCAATTTTACCCACAGACACCACATGACCCTTTTTCTCATCGACCAGCTTTTTCAGGATGGTCGGAGCCGGTGGCTCAACCGCTAAGTCATGACGATTACCGGTACGCTCGAAGTTACCGGCTTTATCGCCGATGAACGGACGGGCAATCACGCGACCGATGTTGTAGCCGCCTTCGGTCAACTCTTCACGGGCGATTTCGCACAGTTCGTACAGGCGATCCAGCCCGAAGGTTTCTTCGTGGCAGGCAATCTGGAAGACGGAGTCAGCAGAGGTGTAGAAAATCGGCTTGCCGGTTTTCATGTGTTCTTCGCCCAACTCATCCAGCACAACGGTACCGGAAGAGTGGCAGTTACCGAGATAGCCCGGCAGATTAGCGCGCTCTACCAGTTTATCGAGCAGTTCCTGCGGGAAACTGTTGGTGGTATCGCTGAAATAGCCCCAGTCAAACAAAACAGGCACGCCGGCGATTTCCCAGTGGCCTGACGGGGTATCTTTACCGGAAGACAACTCGCTGGCGTAAGCATAGGCGCCGGTAATTTCAGCATTTCCGTCCATGCCGTCAGGGATTTTACCGGTAGATTCTTCAGCGGCTTTCGCCAACCCCAGGCGGGTCAGGTTAGGCAGATTCAGCGGGCCCTGACGGCCTTTGTCCGCATCGCCACGCGCACAGGCAGCCGCGATGTGGCCCAATGTGTCAGAACCGGTATCACCAAAGCGCCCGGCATCTTCACTGGCACCGATACCGAATGAGTCTAACACCATGATAAATGTACGTTTCATTTTGCTCTCCTGCGAATGGTTACGCATTGGGTCACGCGGAACTGCCGCGCACCTGATCAATCTTAAATGGGGGCGATGTGGCCTGAAATCAAGCGTTACTGCCGATCCGACGGTAAATCACCGGCGTGCTTTCCGGCGCGTTGTCGCTCAGGACAATCGCCGCACGCACTTCCTGCGCCGCCTGCTGCCAGGCCGCTTCACTGTTGGCGTGGATCATCGCCAGTGGCTGACGGGTATCCACCTGCTGGCCCAGTTGTGCCATATGGGTCAGACCGACGCTGTAGTCGATGGCATCGCTGGCGCGGCGACGTCCGCCCCCCAGTGACACGACGGTCATGCCCAGCGCACGGGTGTCCATCGCACTGACAATCCCGTTGCCTTCGGCGTAAACCGGTTTGCTCAGCGTGGCCTGTTGCAGATAACGATCGTAATTCTCGATGAAATCGGCCGGGCCTTTCTGGGCAGCAATCATGCGGCCAAAGACTTCGGCGGCTTTGCCGTTATCCAGCACAGCCTGCAGCTGTCGGCGGGCGTCGGCGTCATCTTTTGCCAGACCGCCGGACAGCAGCATTTCAACACACAGCGCCATGGTGACTTCCAGCAGGCGCGGATTACGGTATTCACCTGTCAGGAAGCGCACGGCTTCACGCACTTCAACCGCATTACCGGCGCTGGATGCCAGCACCTGATTCATATCAGTCAGCAACGCGGTGGTTTTACAACCCGCACCATTCGCCACATCGACAATCGCCTGCGCCAGATCTTCTGACAGCGAATAAGTCGGCATGAACGCGCCGGACCCCACCTTGACGTCCATCACCAACGCATCCAGGCCTTCAGCCAGTTTTTTGGCGAGGATCGAAGCCGTGATCAGCGGTATGGAATCGACGGTTGCGGTGATATCGCGGGTTGCATAGAAACGCTTATCTGCCGGTGCCAGCGAGCTGGTCTGGCCGATGATTGCCACGCCGACATCCTGAATGATGCTGCGAAAACGGCTGTCATCCGGGAAAATATCGAAGCCCGGAATCGCTTCGAGTTTATCGAGCGTACCGCCGGTATGACCGAGACCACGGCCGGAAATCATCGGGACATAACCGCCGCATGCCGCTACCATCGGGCCCAGCATCAGCGAGGTCACGTCACCCACGCCGCCGGTCGAATGCTTATCCACGACCGGACCGTTCAGGCTGAGGCTTTTCCAGTTGAGCACGGTGCCTGAATCACGCATCGCCATGGTCAGCGAAACACGTTCTTTCATAGACATGTCATTGAAGTAGATAGTCATTGCCAGCGCGGCAATCTGGCCTTCTGAAACCTGGCTGTCGCGAATACCATTAATGAAGAAACGAATTTCCTCGTCGCTTAAAGGCTGACCGTCACGTTTTTTACGAATAATTTCTTGTGCGAGAAACAAGGTATCCCCCTGCCTGAGCTGAACGCTAAATGTGGATGCGAATACCGGACGCTGTAAAACAGCGCCACGGCATCGGCATAACAACAATGATTAGTAGCTGCTGGTGGCTTTCTGACCCGCGTGACCCAGCGTGGTGAGCAGACTGGCCAGCAGACTGGATGCGCCGAAACGGAAGTGACGTGCGTCAGCCCATTCGCGGCCCAGCAGGCGGTCAGCCAGCGCCAGATATTGCGCAGCGTCTTCAGCGGTTTTCACGCCACCAGCCGGTTTGAAACCGACAGTTTCGCCCACGCCCATCTCAGCAATGACGCTCATCATCAGCTCAGCGCTGTGCAGCGTGGCATTTTCAGGCACTTTCCCTGTGGAGGTTTTGATGAAATCAGCCCCGGCTTTGATCGCAATTTCAGACGCTTTGCGGATCAGGGCA
This sequence comes from Rahnella perminowiae, assembly GCF_019049755.1. Lineage (GTDB taxonomy): Bacteria > Pseudomonadota > Gammaproteobacteria > Enterobacterales > Enterobacteriaceae > Rahnella > Rahnella perminowiae. Next base: position 31,003 of record NZ_JAFMOS010000640.1, on the reverse strand, counting down.
TCTTGCCTGAGTTCACCGGTTTCGATGATCACTTTCAGCAGGACGTTGGCGGCAGCACAGGCTTCTTTGCATTGTCTGACCATCTCAAAACCAATCTGCTCGTTACCGGCAATCAACGCACGGTACGGGAATACCACGTCAACTTCATCGGCACCGTAAGCAATTGCCGCACGGGTTTCTGCCAGCGCGATCTCAAGATCATCATTACCGTGCGGGAAGTTGGTCACGGTTGCAATGCGGATGTCCGGCGTACCTTGCTCACGCAGAGTTTTGCGGGCAACAGGAATAAAACGAGGATAAATGCAGACGGCAGCAGTATTTCCTGCCGGGCTCTTCGCCTGATGACAAAGTGCGATCACTTTCGCATCCGTGTCGTCTTCGTTCAGGGTGGTTAAATCCATCAGGTTCAGCGCACGTTGCGCTGCGGCGGTTAAATCGGTCATATAACTCTCCAACAATTTTCAATTCCAGCGACCGGCCAGAACTGAGCATACAGTCATGAATTATTTCCCGCGTTTACCCTCGGGAAAAAAATTCTGCACGGTTGGCGAGCGGACTTGGTTCCTTGAAGATAGCGTGCGTAAGCGGCGTGTAGTGGCTTACGTGGCAACTGAGATCCTTCTCACCGCGCTTGGATTGGCTGACGCCAATACGTTGTGACTATTTGAACACGTCACATCAGGTTCCTGTGTGCAGTATTTCACACAAAATGAAAACCGTTTGCAACGTTGCTTGATAAAATGGGATATAAATCACATTTCATAGCCTTTATGCTCAGTATTCGACCCTTATAAGAGTGTATACCCGAATCATGACAAACGGAGTTCGGGGGATTACACCGCAATCACCCGGCGGCAATCGCGCAGGCAATGTTATAATAATAACATTTTAAAGAGAAATTAAATCGTGATTCGCCAGAAAACCTTTTTATGCAGGCTCATCTACGTCAATGTGAATGTTATTTAAATCACAATTTAGTCTTTCTCAGGGTTCACAGCGAAGGGAGATTAAAGATGCGTCGGGTATTATCGAGCAATGCGCCGGCAATCTGTTCGGGCGTTTCACTGCGCAGGCTGCACAAAATGTCGAATACATTAGCCGCACGCTCAGGGCGGTTAGGCTGCCCCTGAAAACCCTGCAACGGCATATCGGGCGCATCGGTTTCGAGCAGCAAAGAGGAAAGGGGTAATCCGGCCATCACATGCCGGGTTTTCTGCGCACGCTCATAGCTGATGGTGCCGCCGACGCCTATCGCAAAACCCAGTTTAATAAACGCCTGTGCCTGAGAAAGACTGCCTGCAAATCCGTGTACCACCCCGGTCGCCGGCAGTTTTGCCTGACGCAGCATCGCTGCCAGCTGATCGTGGCTGCGCCGGGAATGCAGGATCACCGGCAGCGTCTCACGTTTTGCCAGAGCAAACTGCGCTTTCAGCAACCGTTGTTGCTGCTCAAATCTCGGCTCTTCCATGTATAAATCCAGGCCAACTTCCCCGACGGCCACCAGATGAGGATCCCGGCGACTGAGCAGCGAATCCAGTAATTCCACGCAACTGTCCTGGTGTTGTGCAACATAAAGGGGATGTAACCCCAGCGCGGCATGCAACGGCGGAAATTTTTTTGCCAGCGAGAGAATGCCGTTAAAACGATCAGACGTGACAGCGGGAACAATAATCTGCCGCACACCAGCCTGTCCGGCGAGGCGCAAACTTTCGGTTTCCGCCCCTGTAAACGGTGGAAAATCGAAATGGCAGTGCGTATCGATGAAGGTGTAACTCACAACTTTTCGCCCTCACTGGATGGATAATTTTCTGATGGCGCGGAGCTTTCCGGTTGTAGCCTGTCTGATGCGGCGCGTTGCGGTGAAGACACACTGACTACGCTGTCTTTAAACGCAGCCGGACGCACTATCCCTCCGTCGGCGACCATGTCCGTCAGCACGGCGGGATCGAGAATGATTTGCTCCGCTGTGCTGGCAGATGCCGCCAACGGGATCACATTTTCTGGCTCGTCCTGCGGCACCACGATCCGTTGCGGACGGCGTGTCACGCGCGGTTCGATCAGCGTATAAGGACGCTCGTTTTCACGCGGTAACAGCCAGTGTGCTGCGGCAGACAAAAAATACCGTCCGCAACGGCGGCCGAGATGGTAATCCTGATTTAGCGCAGGCAGACGGCTACCGAGCGCATGGCTGGCCAGCGGTTTGGGCGGGAAGATTTCAAAAATACGCACATCATCCGGCGGATTCTCAATGAACTGCTGGATACGGTGATAGCTCTCTTCATGATGCTGCATCATGCGCACCAGCTGTTGCAGACTGCTTTCGCTCAGCCATTGTTCCATACGTTTCATCCACTGCGGCGTATAGAACATCGCAGAGGGAACGGTACGGATCACTACAATGGTATCCGCGCCACGGCGATAAGCTTCCTCAACAGGGATCGCATCGCTGATGCCGCCGTCCTGATAGCTGATACCTTCCAGATCCACCCCCAGGCGGTAAAAACCCGGAATAGCGCTGGAGGCTTTGATCACCGGCAGCCAGTTTTCCCGCGTCGGTGAAAAATAATTAGCCGTGTAGTCATCACTGCGACAGGCACACATCAGGAACTCACGGCCATCAATGAGCAACTTTTCTGCGTTTTCCATCGCCAGTGGCATGTTTTTAGCCGTTTCTTCAACCAGCCAGTCGAGATCGATAAGATGTCCGCCCCGCACAAATCGCAGCGGGTTAAAAAACTCAGGACTGGTGGTATAACGGGTAATCACCCTTCTGGCATAGCCGGGCTGCCCGCAGACAAAGGCAGAGAGATTTTGCGCACCCGCAGAGGTACCCAGATATAAATCAAAGGGGTTGAAACGCGCGCGCTGAAACTCATCCAGCACACCTGCCGTAAAAATGCCTCTCTGTCCGCCGCCTTCGCACACCAGGGCAATCTTCCCCGGCGTATAGGGTTTGTACGCCAGCGCTTCTATATTCCCCAGCGTGACAGGTATTCTGTATCCCAACGCATCGTCCTCACGCAAATGGCTCCACCCGGTTAGCCTTCATTTCTGAGCATACCTCGTCTTCCTGCTTTGGGTGAATTTCTTGCCAAAATCGGGCGACAAAATCGTTACGTCCTGTTAACGGCCAGGATACCTGCATAAAAAAATCGCCCCCTTCACTGAAGGGGGCGATGTGATTAACTAACGCTTTTTGGCATCACTGAAGTGATGTGGTCAGAGTCGCTTACGACCCGTAAACAGGCTGACCAGGAACAGAATGATACCGACTACGAAGACGATTTTTGCAGCCCAGGCAGCTGTACCCGCCAAACCACCGAAACCAAGAGCCGCCGCGATCAACGCGATGATTAGAAAAATAATGCCCCAACGAAACATAAGCTTCTCCTTTACCCTATTTTCACTTTGCCATTTTAAAAGGTTGTGCCCCGCCTCGGGCCGGACTCACTGTGAAATATTGCCTTCTGACGCTTTATCAACCGGCTACAGCCAGTAACAAAAAAACGAATTACTTAATAAAGGTAGTCGAAAAATGAAAGTGTTAGCGTTTCCGACACGATATTTTTCCCAACTGCAGGCAATTCCGTTCATCCCGAATATTCAGCAGGCACATAAATAAATATAGTTATGCGTTATTCCGAAAATAAAGCGCCCTGCCCTGAGGAGGGCGCTATAGACAACAGCTACAGCAGATGATCGTTACGGTGCGACTTTCAGATCATTTTTGACGCTTTTCACGCCATCAACGGTTTTGGCGACGCTTTCAGCACGGTCAGACTGTGCCTGATCTTTCACGTTACCGGAAAGCTGTACCACGCCGTCGGTGGTTTCAACTTTCACGTTACGTGATGGGACGATGTCATCGGCCAGCAATTTAGCTTTTACAGAGGCCGTGGTCGCGCTGTCACCGGCATAGCCTTTAACGCTTTGATCTTTGCTGTCTTTGGTATGCAGTTTGTCGCTGACGGATTTAACACCTTCAACTTTAGTGGCTACTGCCACAGCCTGCTCAGCTTCAGCCTGTGAACCCACAAAACCGCTCAGCGTGACAACGCCGGAATTGGTCGTGACGGAGATATCGTTGCTTTTAATCGCTTTATCATCTACCAGAGCACTTTTCACTTTTGCTGTGATGGCACTGTCGCCCATGTAGTTATCAACTTTCTTCATGGAACTATCGATTTTTGCACCTGCGCTATCTGTAGTCGTCGTTGCAGCCAAAGCGCTACCGCTCATCAGTGCGGTACCCAGAACTACAGCCATCATGGAATAGGCAAATTTAGAATTTTTCATCGATTTCTTCCTTTCGGTTTATGAGCCTTGATTGCGGCTCTACACGTCACATTCTTGGTGACGCCTTCTAACAAATTGTATTGCTGCTGTTTTTACTTTCCTTGTAGCAGAGTACATCGTTTTATTCTGGCTTATGATCGCCATACGACATAACACTCTGCAACGTAACTTCAAAGTAGTGCTTTAAGCCACCCGTCCTGAACACACATTTAATATAGTCAAGAATGATCAGATTAGTAGGGAGATCGTCGAATATGGCCTCTAATGCAGACAAGTCTTAGTGCCGGGGGCGGTTTGCGCCCATTTTTCAGCCAGGGCGGTGATTAAATAATCAGGGAGGGTAAGAGGATAAACTGTTCCGGGCAGGCGAAAGGCGAAAAAAAAGACGGCCAATTTGCCGTCTTTCTGTTTCAGAACCTGATAATAGAAGAATTAATGTTCGCGGGTTTTGCGGAATTTAACTTCCGGATAACGCTCAGACGCCAGATTCAGGTTCACCATTGTTGGTGCGATGTACGCTAAATTATCACCACCATCGAGCGCCAGATTGGTTTCATTTTTGCGTTTAAATTCTTCGAATTTCTTCACGTCACTGCATTCAACCCAACGGGCAGTCGAGACGTTCACAGATTCATAAATCGCTTCCACGTTGTATTCGCTTTTCAGACGCGCCACCACCACTTCAAACTGCAACACCCCGACCGCACCGACGATTAAATCGTTGTTGGCAATCGGACGGAAGACCTGTACCGCGCCTTCCTCTGAAAGCTGTACCAGCCCTTTCAGCAACTGTTTCTGTTTCAGCGGGTCACGCAGACGAATACGACGGAACAGTTCAGGGGCAAAGTTAGGAATGCCGGTGAATTTCATGTTCTCACCCTGAGTAAAGGTGTCGCCAATCTGAATTGTGCCGTGGTTATGCAGACCAATGATGTCGCCCGGATAGGCTTCTTCAACGTGCGAACGGTCTCCGGCCATAAAGGTCAGCGCATCGGAAATCACTACATCTTTGCCGGTACGCACCTGACGCAGTTTCATGCCTTTTTCATATTTACCGGACACCACTCGCATGAACGCCACGCGGTCACGGTGTTTCGGGTCCATGTTGGCCTGAATTTTGAAAACAAAACCGGTGAATTTCTCATCATCGGCTTTCACTTCGCGCAGGTCAGTTTTACGTGGCATCGGCGCAGGCGCCCAGTCCACCAGACCGTCGAGCATATGGTCAACACCAAAGTTACCGAGTGCCGTACCGAAGAAGACCGGTGTCAGTTCGCCCTGCAGGAAAGCCTCATGGTCGAATTCATGCGACGCGCCCTGCACCAGTTCCAGCTCATCACGCAATTGTGCGGCCAGATCTTCGCCAACGGCAGCATCCAGCTCAGGATTGTTCAGGCCTTTGACCACGCGAACTTCCTGAATGGTGTGACCTTTACCGGTCTGGTACAGATACACTTCGTCTTTATAAAGGTGATAAACCCCTTTGAACAATTTACCGCAGCCGATTGGCCAGGTAATCGGAGAGCAGGCGATTTTCAGCTCACGCTCCACTTCGTCCATCACTTCCATCGGGTCACGGATGTCACGGTCGAGTTTGTTCATAAAAGTCAGGATCGGCGTATCGCGCAGACGGGTGACTTCCATCAGTTTACGGGTACGATCTTCGACACCTTTTGCGGCATCGATCACCATCAGACAGCAGTCAACGGCGGTCAGCGTACGGTAGGTATCTTCGGAGAAGTCTTCGTGCCCTGGGGTGTCGAGCAGGTTAACCAGACACTGCTTGTACGGGAACTGCATCACGGACGTGGTGATGGAAATACCACGTTGTTTTTCCATTTCCATCCAGTCGGATTTGGCGTGATGGCTGGAGCCACGGCCTTTTACTGTACCGGCGGTTTGAATGGCCTGTCCGAATAACAGAACTTTTTCAGTAATGGTGGTTTTACCGGCATCGGGGTGAGAGATGATGGCAAATGTGCGGCGCTTAGCCACTTCAAGGGCGTATTCACTTGGAGACATGTTTTTCACGTTTCTGCTGTTGGTCCGCCCTGCATAGGATTTCACATCACGTCAGAAGGTGACGTCAGGCAAAGCGGTAATAAAAGTTATAGCCGGCTATTTTCACTGATTTAGACGGTATGGGCAATCAATGGTTTTTTTGTATGGTGTGACTAAGAGAGCGCGTTAGAAACGGAAGTCGGTTGAAAGTGCGGCCCAGTGTTCTCGCAGAACTATTTTATGTTCTTCAAGCATCGGTAACTCCGTAAGCAAATCTGGCCAGCTTTCACGCGCAATTTCAATGGCTTCATCAGGATGCACTTTAACGGCAGACCTGGGTACCCCCATTCTTTCAGCCCAGCGGCAACGCCATCATGATGGCATCTTCGCGGCCTTGTGCGGCGGGATAGTAATTACGGCGAACGGAGAGTTCATTAAAACCGAGGCTTTCATACAGCGCGATAGCTTTGGCGTTGGAAGCACGGACTTCAAGCCATAACGTAAAAACATCTTTCTGCTCAAGCTGTTGTATCACTTCTTCCAGCAACCTGCGACCTAAGCCCTGTCGCTGAAAAGCCGGATCGATAGCGATATTAAACAAGGTGGCTTCGTCGAGAACAATTTGGGTAATCGCAAATCCCGCCATCACCTCGCCCTGCATGATTTTAAGGTTCAGGTAGCGTTCGCCCTGATTGCTGGCAAGCGTATTTTCAGTCCACGGAAAGGCATGACTGGCTTGTTCGATGGCAAATGCACGGGGAAGATCAGCGGGCGTCAGGATAGAAATGTTGTTCATTTTCACAGATCTGCTGCCAGAGCGCACGTTTGGCGCCGGCGTCTTGATAGAGTTCGGCCAGGGCCGGACTGGAGAGCTGCGGGCCAGCAAGAGTCAGCGGTTCGCTTAACCCCAGTCGCCAGATATTGCAGCGGGTATCTTCAGGTAACATAGTGACCTGTTCAGGTGTCAGGCGGTAAACTTGTGATTCTGTCAGCGCCAGGCTGCGCAAAACATCCCTGACCAGCGGATCATCCTCCGCTGGCGGAACAGCGGCAACAATCAGCAACTGGGTTTCCGCAGGCAGACTGACCGCCACTTCGCCTTGTAATACAGCAGGCCGGCGCAGCGTCCACTGGGTAATGCCCAGTTGTTGTAACAGCGTATCTCGTCTGGATGCCATGCCTGTTCCCTGCCGGTTGAAGTACGAAAAGCCCGGCTATGCTAGCAAACACATCGAACATGCGCCAATAAACCTCTATAATCGCCCGCTAATCCTTGAGGAGCCACACCCTGATGTCTGCATTAACTCCGGCCAGTGAAGTCATACTGCGCCACAGCGAAGAATTTGAAGGCCGCCGCGTCCTGTTCGCCGGTGACTTACAAGACAGCCTGCCTGCTGAAATTGACGCCGAAGAAGTTCGCGTCCACACCAATATGTATCACCACTGGCAGATGCTCAGCAAAGCGCTGGGAGAAAACGTTCAGTTTGGCTTAGTTGCTGACGCTGAATTCATCGCGCCGTGCGATGTGCTCGTCTATTACTGGCCAAAGAGCAAACTGGAAGCAAAATTCCAGCTATTCAACTTACTGTCACACTTGCCAGTTGGCATTGATGTGTTTGTCATCGGTGAAAACCGCAGTGGTGTGCGCAGCGCGGAAACCACGCTCGAAGGTCTGTGCGAACTGAGCAAAATCGACAGTGCGCGTCGTTGCGGTTTGTACCATGGCCGTCTGGAAAAGCAGCCTGAGTTTGATGCTGATGGCTGGTGGGATCAGTACATGGTCGAAGAAGTGACCATTAAAACCCTGCCGGGCGTCTTCAGCCGGGAAGGTCTGGACAGCGGAAGCCTGTTGCTGATCAACAGCTTCGAAGAACCGGTTAAAGGTAAAGTGCTGGATGTCGCCTGTGGTTCCGGCGTGCTGGCTTCTGTGCTGGCCATGTACTCGCCGAAGATGAAAATCACGCTCAGTGATGTGAGCGCGGCCGCTATTGAAGCCAGCCGCGCTACACTGGCGGCGAACGATTTGCCGGGCGAAGTCATCGCCAGCAACGTCTATTCCGACATTGCCGGTCGTTTCGATATGATCATCTCCAACCCGCCATTCCACGAAGGTCTGCAAACCAGCCTGACGGCGGCGGAGCAGTTGATCCGTGGTGCGGTAAGTCATCTGAATATCGGCGGCGAACTGCGCATTGTGGCGAACGCCTTCCTGCCTTACGCCGCCCTGCTTGATGACACCTTTGGCAGCCACGAAGTACTGGCACAAAACGGTCGCTTCAAGGTGTACCGGGCCGTACGTGGACGTCCGCCGCGCGATCTGAAAAAGAAAAAACGTTAATCAGTCAGGCACTGAGGAAACGCATCAGTTCTGCGTTGTAGCGATCACCCGCTGCCACGCGGAAAGGAAATACTGCTTCGATCGCCGCGATTTCGGCTTCACTCAGGGAGACATCAAGCGCGGCGATGTTTTCCTCAAGATAATGACGATGTTTAGTGCCAGGGATCGGCACTATGTTATCGCCCTGCGCTAATACCCACGCCAGCGCCAGCTGCGAGGGTTTCACTCCTTTGTCCTGCGCCAGTTCACTGATTTTTTCCGCCAGTTGCAGATTTTTCGCGAAGTTTTCTCCCTGAAAACGCGGACTCTCGCGACGGTAATCATCCAAATCCAGATCGTCCACTGAACGGATTTGTCCGGTCAGAAAACCCCGTCCCAGCGGACTGTAAGGCACAAAACCAATCCCCAGGCGCTCACACGCCGGTAAAATGTCAGCTTCCACATCACGCGACCAGAGCGAATATTCGGTTTGCAACGCGGTGACCGGATGCACTTTGTGTGCACGCTCCAGAATGCTCACCGGCACTTCACTCAGCCCGATATAACGGATCTTACCTTCATGCACAAGATCCGACAGCGCGCCGATCGTTTCTTCAACCGGCACCGTCGGATCAGGGCGGTGCTGATAATAGAGATCGATAACCTCCGTCCCCAGACGCTTCAGGCTGCCTTCTACGGATTGGCGGACATAGTCCGGATGGCCGTTTGTCCCACGAACCTGCGGGTTGGACGGGTCACGCACAATGCCGAATTTGGTGGCTAAAAAAACCTGATTTCGACGCCCTTTCAGGAAGCGTCCCAACAGTTCTTCATTGGTATGCGGGCCATACATGTCGGCGGTATCGAGCATTGTGACGCCCAGTTCCAGCGCGCGCGCAAGCGTTGCCATCGATTCTTTATCGTCGAGGCCGGTGGTGTAGAAGTCGCTCATGCCCATGCAACCCAGCCCCAGCGCTGACACCATCGGACCATTTTTACCCAACTGACGTTGTTTCATCGGATTTTCCTTATGACACAGAGTGAGAAGTAATCGGATTAAGTGTGGTTGTTCTTTCAGGAAAGATAAATCAGCAAAAACGTGCAACACTGTTCATAAATTGCAAACAATCACTGAGAACGTTATGGATCACATTCAGGCGATGAAAACCTTCATCCGCATTGCCGAACTGGAAAGTTTCAGCCGGGCGGCAGAAGATCTTAATGTGCCACGCGCCACGGTCAGTACCACCCTGAAACGTCTGGAACAGCGACTGGGTGTCCGCCTGTTTCTGCGCACGACACGCCAGGTCAAAATCACTGACGAAGGCAAAATCTATTATCAACGCTGTCTGCAATTGATTTCGGCGCTGGAAGAATCGGACGCTCTGTTTGCGCATCACAAAACCCAGCCCGCAGGCATTGTCCGCATCGACATGCCCCATTCACTGGCACGTGCGAAGGTGATCCCCGCGCTGCCAGCGTTTTACCAGCGCTATCCGCAGATAACCCTGAGCGTCAGTGCCAATGATAACGCCATCAATCTGCTCGATCAGGGGGTAGATTGTGTGGTGCGCGCGTGGCCTGCAGAAGATGATAATTTGCAGTCACGCCATCTGGCGGATTTGAAACAAATTACCTGCGCCTCTCCCGGCTATTTAGCGGAATTCGGTGCGCCGCAGACGCCGGATGATCTCACCGGGCATCAGGCCGTGGGCTATTTCTTTGCCCACCAGCGGACAGAGTCGCATCTGGAGTTTGTGACTGCCGGAAAGATTGAAAAGTGTCAGCTCGCCAGCAAACTGACCGTTAGCGGCGCTGACGCGTATGTCGCCGCCGCAAAAGCGGGCTTTGGGCTGATTCAGGCATCGGAACTGGCGATGACGCAGGAACTGGCACAGGGAGAACTGGTGGAAGTACTGCATCAGTATCTTCCGCCACCGATGCCGTTATACATCATGTATCCGCCCGGCCGTTTTCTGGCACCGAGGATCCGCGTGCTGCTGGACTGGCTGATCGCGCTGTTTTCCGTCCCTGCTGATCCGCTGAGCCAGAACCGCATTATTGGAAAAACCGTTGATTAAACCATCGATTAACCTGATGACTCTCTGTGGCATTGAACCATTCATCCTGAATATGCTGTTTTTTACATCAAACGTCCGTAATGGGGGAAATAACTATTGACGCCTGTGGGAAAATCTCTAGAATTCGCCCCCGTGGTTGTGTTACTTGCTGATGACATTCCGATGAATGCGTCAACACAGTAATCAATTGGAACGCGATGGTGGCGGAATTGGTAGACGCGCTAGCTTCAGGTGTTAGTGTCCTTTGGATGTGAGGGTTCGAGTCCCTCCCTTCGCACCAATACAATCACAAGATTTATATTGCCCGGCACGGTACGCGATGGTGGCGGAATTGGTAGACGCGCTAGCTTCAGGTGTTAGTGTCCTTCGGATGTGAGGGTTCGAGTCCCTCCCTTCGCACCACTCCGGCAACTATAAATCAGCAGTAAGCAGAAATCATCTGTGCGAAGGTGGCGGAATTGGTAGACGCGCTAGCTTCAGGTGTTAGTGTCCTTACGGACGTGAGGGTTCAAGTCCCTCTCTTCGCACCACGTGATTATGCTCCTCAGCTTTTCCTTCCTGCGATACTTCTTTCAGTTTCAAAAAATAAAAAAGACCGGCAGCTTTACTGTGTCTCCTGTTTTTCATCTCAAAATCCTTATATTACAAAATAGTAAAATTCAACGTTACCGCAGCCAGACTGCCTGCCAGCGCCATGAATGATGGCAGCAACATATAATGGCGTAATGTGCGGTGAAAAAGCATGCCCAGTGTGACCAGCATCGCAACCACGATCAGCATACGCAACTGATCGAGTGACATATGTGTCAGGGCAAGCAGCGGCATCAGTGCGCAAGGCAATAATATCCCCCAGCCGCTGGTGAGACGTTTACCAAACATCCCTACAACCGCCCAGATCCCACATGCTATGACAATTGCCGGAATCATAACCCTGCTCCAAATAATGATAATGAGAACCAATATCATATAGGATTTTTTCTCATTTACCACCTATTTGCGGTCACGCTCTTCGTTTGGGTGACACCTGACAGCAAAAGTGCTAGTTTTGGGGCGGTTAAACCAAACCCGTAAAGTCTCCATTAAGACAGTCACTTAAAAACGATATTTATTGTATTCTAATAATTACATATTAGTACTATTAGCCTGCCCGTTTAGGATAATTATGCGGTGCAAGGCGCTAAAGCACTTTATCTATTCAGAACAACACAAGCTAAATAGAGTAAATTTGATGATATCTCATTCCTATGATGAGCTGCTTAAAAGCAAACATCGTCTGGCGATGTTGCTATTCTTTTTTTTAAATAGCGCAACAGCATTATTTTCTATGGCTTACCCGCCAGAGAATGCAGCCCCTGCGCCATTACCGTTGGTGCTGATTTTTGTGCTTTGTTTTTCAGGGCTGATATTTTCTTTTTTCAGTAAGAAAAATTACTCTGCCCATCTGAATATCTGTTCCATTGCCGTCGGCCTGTTATGGGCCTGGCAAATAGCCTTCCGCTTTGAAGCAACCAGCCATTTAGATAAAAATTATCTTTTAATCAGCTTACTCAGTATATTATTTATCAGCGCCATCGCTTTATCAGATAATTTTCTGGCTTTTTGTCTGCATGCAGTACCTTCCACTCTTTGTGTGATTTTTTTGGACGAGTTTCAACATGTCGGCCGTATCCTTTTCTCAGTTTCATTACCACTGATTGGCCTGTGGCTGCATCATCTGATGCTGAGGCGCAGTGACGAATTCACGCGCAGGATGGTAGCCAATCTCTACAGTGAACGGGAAAAATTCAGCGACCTGAGTATGCTTGATCCCCTGACCGGCCTGTACAACCGCCGGGGGTTACAGAATAAGCTGGAAACACTGTTTAATCAGGCCTCCGGGCACTACGTCATGTTGCTCGATATCGACCATTTCAAAGCCTATAACGATAACTATGGCCATACGATGGGCGATCAGGCACTGGTGCGTGTTTCTGCCGCTATCCGCGATGCAGTGCGCTCGCGGGATGTGGTTGTCCGTTATGGCGGAGAAGAGTTTCTGGTGCTGATGTCCAACGTTCAGCAGGAGCATGCGGTTCGCATGGCTGAGCGTATCCAGAATAAAGTCCTCGGGCTGAATATCCCGCATTTGTTTAATGCTGAAGTTTCCACACATGTCACGGTCAGTGCCGGGCTGGCTGCGCTGGAGGAAGGTGACTTTATTCAGGCTCTGGGTAAAGCTGATACCTCACTCTATAACGCAAAAAACAGTGGTCGTAATAAAATATTTTATGCCTGGGATCAACCCGGAAAGATTCAGCAAACCGTCGAAGAAAAAATAGCCTGACGATTGTTTGTATGTCCGATTAACAACTTATTTAGCGTTCATAATTTTTGCGAATGATGTTCAGCGTTTTGCCGGTTCATCATAAAAATAACCTGCCATTCAGTTTCGCTGCATAAGCATTCAACTTTCGGCCAGATTAAGGGTTCTGGCTGAAAGTAAACAAATTGACTTAAATAATGAATGTTACTCGTCCCTGTTACTTTATAACTTTTTAATTCTATTTAAATAAGCCCTTCACGCCCCCCGATTACACCGAAATATTGACAGATAAAAATAATCCTAAAGCACATCTTTATGTCGCCTTCCCGCATGTTCTCAGCCTGTTCTGTAAACGGTCTCTCTCTATCTCATAAAATTCTTTAATTTGTTGATTTAATGTGATTATTAATTCGACCACCGGATTTGTGAACTGACTCATGTGCATCTTCCGGCGAGTGCCAGCGCTGATTTTCCGGTGGCACTGACCGGAAGGCTCCCCTGCCGGACACTTCTTACACTACCGCCACCCGCTGTCCGGATTTCTGCAGGATCAGCTAACAGCAGCGCTTTTGCTTACCCATTACTCTACATAATAAAAGGTCCGGTGTATGAACAGTTCGATAGTGTTAGGGATCATCTGGCATCTGATAGGGGCAGCCAGCGCAGCTTGCTTCTATGCGCCATTCAAACAAGTGAAACATTGGTCATGGGAAACCATGTGGTCGCTTGGCGGCTTTTTTTCCTGGATCATTCTGCCCTGGGCGGTCAGCTACGTGCTATTGCCTGATTTCCGGGCCTATTACGGTTCATTCAGTTTTGCCACTCTGTTGCCCGTTTTTCTGTTTGGCGCCATGTGGGGCATCGGTAACATCAATTACGGTCTGACCATGCGCTATCTCGGCATGTCGATGGGGATAGGCATCGCCATTGGCATTACCCTGATTATCGGGACGCTAATGACGCCTGTTTTGCAGGGCAAAATTGGCATTCTGTTTGGCACATTAGGTGGCCAGCTCACCCTGCTCGGCGTATTTGTTGCGGTCATTGGTGTAGCCATTGTCAGCTATGCGGGCTTCCTGAAAGAAAAAGCATTAGGTATTAAAGCTGAAGAGTTCAATCTGCGTAAGGGGCTGATTCTGGCTGTAATGTGCGGAATTTTCTCTGCGGGGATGTCTTTCGCCATGAGCGCTGCAGTGCCCATGCACGAAGCGGCGCGCGCGCTCGGGATTGATCCGCTGTATGTCGCCCTGCCGAGTTATGTGGTGATCATGGGCGGCGGTGCGGTAGTTAACCTCGGCTTCTGCTTTATCCGTCTGGCAACACGTAAAACCCTCTCTTTGCGCGCCGATATGTCGGTGGCGAAATCCCTGCTGCTTACGAATGCGGTCTTCTCCATTATTGGCGGCGTAATGTGGTATCTGCAGTTCTTCTTCTACGCCTGGGGTCATGCCAGTATTCCGGCAGAATATGATTACATGAGCTGGATGCTGCACATGAGTTTCTACGTCTTGTGCGGGGGCATCGTCGGTCTGGTGCTAAAAGAATGGCTCGGTGTAGGCAAAAAACCGGTGCGTGTGCTTTGCATCGGTGCGCTGGTGATTATTCTGGCGGCAAATATTGTCGGTCTGGGTATGGCACTGTAAGCGCTGCATCGCTCAATGACCGCAGAATTTATTCTGCGGTCATTGAGGATAAAAGGATTTTACCGGCCTGCTGTGTAAAACGTTGCCGGTAGTCACGCGGTGAAACACCACTTGCCCGACTGAACACCACAGAAAAATAGTTACTGTCATCAAAGCCGCATTCAGCGGCCACATCACTGATTGTCATGTTGCCATAACGCAGCAAACTCATCGCCCGGCAAAGCCTCAGCTGACGTAAATAATGGGTCACACTCATGCCGGTGTGCTGCTTGAACAGCGAACGTAAAGCACGCGGATTAAGCTGATGTTGCAGGCAAAACGTTTCAAGGTGGAAGGGAGCGGCGATATTTGCCCGCAGGGCCATCAGCAATAAATCCAGCTGATGCGCATCCGGTAACGCGCCACTGTCCGGCCGCTGGCGAAAGCGTAATAACAATAGTGCCAGCTGCATCAGCAGGGCTTCGCTCAGTTGCACCGAAAGCGGCTCCGATTTCATACACTCTTTAGCAAGCTCATCCACTTTATCGCGCAAAACTGACATGCCAAGCGTACTCAGCCGCCAGTAACGTTGTTCCTGGCTGACATTCTCGCCCGGCAATAATTGCGACCAGTCGGCCGCCAGCCCGAAACGCTCACGGCAAAACAGCACATTATCCAGTGCCAGTTCGTTGACTGACTCATAGCTATGCCGGTCCCGTGAATTAATATAAAACAGGTCACCGCAGGTGATGGGATAAGGGATATCGTTCCAGACATGCAGACCATTACCGCGCCAGACAATAACCAGTTCATCAAAATCATGGTCATGACTCGGAAAGTCGGCCTGGGGATGGCGTTCAGCCACCACCACCGAATTCATGTCGGTCAGAAAGAAATCATTTTTATTCAATTTCAACGACATATTTGCAATCTCTCACCCGTTTGACGACAAAATAAACGAGGCAGTACTCAGGTAAACATACCGGAAACTGCGAGAGGTGCCGTTTAACGCAACTGATCACGCATGAGTTTTGGCGACACCGAAAATTCCCGACGAAACTGTGTCGAGAAGTGGTTACTGTCACTGAACCCGCAGGCATAAGCGATATCGGTAATGCTTTGATCGCTATGATGTAAACGACGGCGCGCTTCCAGCAACCTCAGCCGGTTAAGATACCGCTGCGGCGTCATGCCGGTGTAATGCTTCATCTGACGATGTAATGTTCGCAGCGCCAGTGAGAAGCGTTCTGCAGCTTCGGTCCAGTTGACTTCCTCACTGTAATGCGACTGGAGCCATTGCAAAAGTTGATTGACCCTGTTTTCCGAGGTATCTCGCAATTGTGGCTGGAAACAATCCTGATAAAGCAGGATCAGCAATTGTAAAAACAGACTTTCACGGGTCGCGATATGTTCCATTTCAACGCTGTCCGGCAGTGCTTCAAGTTGTGTAATGCAGTTCAGCACCTGTGAAAGTACACACGGGCTGAGCTGCCAGTGGATCTGCGACTGATAGTGATGTTCCTGAGGAAGGAAGTGGCTGACGTCCTGAATGAAACGGAACGCCTTCGGTGAGCGGAACAACACATTGGTCAGACGTAAGTTATCAACATTTTCAAACAGATGATGATCACTGGCTCGCACGAAACAGACCGCACCGGCCGTCAGTGTATAAGGGTTGTCGTTAAAGATATGCACACCTGATCCGCTTTCCACCAGCATAATTTCATGGAAATCATGGTAGTGCTCCGGGAATACATCTTGTGGGAGCCGGCGCTCAACCGTCACGGTCAGCTCAGGCGCCGCAAAATAATCATCACCTCTCAGTAACGTCATGTATCACCTCCGGTTCAAAATCACTGTGCTTCGGGGAACACCCTACCCTGCGGCCTGCTTTCCTGCCTTCAAACCACGGCAGTAAAAGCATCATAAACGGTCATATTTCAAAGATTCCCTCTGCCCTGATGCAGATCTGCGGCAAAGATCACAATCGCTTATGCCGCATTACTCAGCTGCGGATAGCCCTGTTTCAGCCAGCTTTGGAGCATTATGTGATCTGCCTCGCATCTACCTTTTTAATGCTGCCATCCTGCCAAAACCGGTGGCAATCACCGGAAGGTGCCTTTCAGGCGCTCCCCCTACACTGGCCATATCTTCAATAAGGAATGGCCGCTATGACAACTCACCATCTTGCCGCTATTGACCTCGGCGCTTCCAGCGGCCGGGTGATGCTGGCGACATTTACCCGTCAGGATCCCGATCCGGCAGCAACGCTGACATTGAAAGAAATCCACCGGTTTCCTAATAACCTGATCCGCGTTGATGGTCACGATACCTGGGACCTTGATGCGCTGGAAAAACACATTCTTGAAGGGCTGAATCGCCTTGATGCATCCGGCGTTCAGCTTGACGGTATCGGGATTGATACCTGGGGGGTGGATTACGTCCTGCTTGATGCTCAGGGGCAGCGGGTCGGTTTACCGGTTGCTTATCGTGACAACCGCACGGAAGGCGTGATGGCGCGGGTGGAACAGCAATTTGGCCGTGAAAATTTGTACCAGAAAACCGGCATCCAGTTCATGCCGTTTAATACACTTTACCAACTGCGTGCATTGAGCGAACAGCAGCCTGACATCGTCAATAAAGCGGCTCACATGCTGATGATCCCGGATTATTTCTTTTACCGCCTCACCGGCAAACTGAACTGGGAATACACCAACGCCAGCACCACGCAAATGCTCAATCTCGCCACCGGTGACTGGGACGAAGACTTGCTGAAACTGGCGGGTGTACCACGCCGCTGGTTACAAAAACCCACCCAGCCGGGTCATTCCCGGGGAGTGTGGAAAAGCCCCCGCGGCCGCAGCGTGCCGGTATTCAGCGTCGCGACGCACGATACTGCCAGCGCGGTGGTTGCCGCCCCGCTGACCCGATCACACAGCGCCTACCTCAGTTCCGGCACCTGGTCGCTGATGGGCATTGAAAGCCCGCAAGCCTTTAACCATGCTGAGGCTCTTCACGACAATATCACTAACGAAGGCGGCATTGATGGCAGCTATCGTGTATTAAGAAATATCATGGGGTTATGGTTGTTTCAGCGGGTTTGCCGCGAACTGAACATCCAGGATTTACCGTCACTCATCACGCTGGCTAAAAACGTCACGCCGTTCACTTATCTGATTAACCCGAACGAAGATCGCTTTATCAATCCTCCCTCCATGGTCGCTGCCATTCGTGATGCCTGCCGTCAAACGGGTGATCCGGTACCGGAGTCCCCGGCTGAACTGGCTCGCTGTATTTTCGACAGCCTTGCCATGCTGTACCGCAAAATTGCATTGCAACTTGCTCAGTTACAAGGGGCACCGCTGGAAGATATCCATATCGTTGGCGGCGGCAGCCAGAACCAGTTCCTGAACCAGCTTTGTGCTGATGTCTGTCAGGTACGCGTCAGCGCAGGCCCGGTCGAGGCCTCAACGCTGGGCAATATCGGTTGCCAGCTGATGGCGCTGAACGCCGTCAACGATACCGCTGAATTTCGTCGCATTGTTGCCACGAATTTTGAGCAACACCATTACCTTCCCCGTATTCACGCGGATTTCGCTATTCACTGGCGCCGCTTTCAGGCGCTCTGTCACGCCAATGAGGAACTCGCAGTATGACTTCATCTATCGATCAAGCATGGACACTTGCCAAAGAACGCTTTGCACAGCTGGGTATTGATGCCGAAGCTGCAATCAGACAACTTGATACCCTGCCCGTTTCTATCCATTGCTGGCAGGGGGATGATGTCGCTGGCTTCGAAAATCCTGAAGGCAGCCTGACCGGCGGCATTCAGGCGACCGGTAATTATCCCGGCAAAGCGCGTAACGCTCAGCAACTCCGCGCTGATCTGGAACTGGCAGTTTCCATGATACCCGGCCCTAACCGTCTGAATCTGCATGCGATTTATCTGGAGTCCGATCAACCCGTAGCCCGTAATGAAATCGAGCCGAAGCACTTCACCGGCTGGGTTGACTGGGCGAAGAAAAACAAACTGGGTCTGGACTTCAACCCGTCTTGTTTCTCACACCCGATGAGCGCAGACGGCTTCACGTTGTCACACGCGAACCCGGAAATTCGTCAGTTCTGGATTGAACATTGCCAGGCCAGCCGCCGCATTTCCGCCTCGTTTGGCCGTGCACTGGGCACGCCGTCAGTGATGAATATCTGGGTGCCGGATGGCATGAAAGACATCACCGTAGACCGTCTGGCACCGCGCCAGCGCCTGATGAGCGCACTTGATGAAGTGATTTCTGAGAAGTTTGATATCACCGAACACATCGATGCCGTCGAAAGCAAACTGTTTGGCATCGGTTCTGAAAGCTACACCGTCGGCTCAAACGAATTCTATCTCGGTTACGCTGCCAGTCGCGGCACTGCGCTGTGCCTCGATGCCGGTCACTTCCATCCAACCGAAGTGATTTCCGACAAAATCTCTGCGGCGATGCTATATGTGCCCCGCCTGCTGCTGCACGTCAGCCGTCCGGTACGCTGGGACAGCGATCACGTGGTGCTGCTGGACGACGAGACACAAGCCATCGCCAGCGAAATCGTGCGCCATAATCTGTTCAACCGCGTGCATATCGGCCTGGATTTCTTCGATGCTTCGATCAACCGCATCGCAGCCTGGGTTATCGGCACCCGCAATATGAAAAAAGCCCTGCTGAAAGCCCTGCTCGAACCAACCAGTTTACTGAAACAGCTGGAAGCAGAAGGCGATTACACCGCGCGTCTGGCCCTGCTGGAAGAACAAAAATCCCTGCCGTGGCAGGCCGTATGGGACATGTATTGCCAGCGTCACGACGTACCGGTTGGCGGTCAGTGGCTGGATACCATTCGTCATTACGAAACCAGCGTGCTGGCAAAACGTTAAGTGCCGCTGAACACACCAGAAACGCATTCACCTTATTCGCAGGAAAGCACCGATGAAAACATTATTTAGCTCGTGGTTTGTACAAGGTATGGTCAAGGCGACCACCGATATGTGGCTGAAAGGCTGGGATGAACGTAACGGCGGCAACGTCAGCATGCGTCTGTTACCGGAAGACGTCGCACCTTATATAAATGATTTTTACGCGCAGCCACGTCAGGTTGAGCTGACTCAGCACGCGCCCGATCTGGCCAACGAATATTTCATCGTGACCGGCTCCGGTAAGTTTTTCCGTAATGTGCAACTGGCCCCGTCAGAAGCGCTGACCGTTATTCAGCTCGATGATAAAGGTGCCAGTTACAAAATCCTGTGGGGTCTGACCGCAGGCGGCTTGCCAACTTCGGAGCTGGCCTCCCATCTGCAATCACATGCCGTACGTAAACGTGTCACCAACGGTCAGGATCGCGTCATCATGCACTGCCATGCGACCAACCTGATCGCACTGACGTACGTGCTTGAACTCGACAGCGCCAAGATCACCCGCAAATTGTGGGAATGCAGCACGGAATGTCTGGTGGTCTTCCCCGACGGCGTGGGGATTGTACCGTGGATGGTGCCGGGCACCGATGGTATCGGAGCAGCGACTTCCGACCGGATGCAACATCACAGCCTGGTGCTGTGGGCGTTCCACGGTATCTTCGGTTGCGGCCCGACGCTGGACGACGCTTTTGGCCTGATCGACACTGCCGAAAAATCAGCGGAGATCCTGGTGAAAGTGATTTCCATGGGGGGGATGAAACAAACTATCCAGACTGAAGAACTGATTGCCCTCGGCAAACGTTTTGAAGTCACACCTTTCGAGGCCGCATTAAAAGCCTGATCAGGCACTTTATGCTCCTGACATCATAAATCATGCACGGGGGACAGCGGATGTTCCCCGTAGCAGGAAATGGCAAAGACCCCGGAGCAGCAGGCAGCAGAACACCTATTTTACTTACTCTATAGAGGGAATTTTTATGAGTTTCATGTTGGCCTTACCTAAAATCAGCCTCCACGGTCAGGGCGCAATCGAAGATATGGTTGCAATGCTGGCGACTAAACCACAGGGTAAAGCCCTTATCGTGACCGATGGTCAGTTAATCGAACTGGGTCTGCTCGACAATTTATTCTCCGCACTCAAACAGGCCGGACTGCCTTATGCCATTTACGGCGGCGTAGTGCCGAATCCAACCTCCGCCCATGTTGATGAAGGCTTCCGTCTGTATCAGGAAAACCACTGCGATTATCTGATTGCTTTCGGTGGCGGCAGCCCGATTGATACCGCAAAAGGCATCAAAATTCTGACCGCCAATCCGGGCCCTGCCACCCTGTATTCCGGTATCGGCAAAGTCAGTAAACCGGGTGTCTTTCTGGTGGCGATTAATACTACGGCAGGCACAGCGGCAGAACTCACCAGTAATGCGGTGATCATCGACAGCCAGCGTCAGGTGAAAGAAGTGATCATCGACGCCAGTCTGATCCCGGATATCGCCGTGGACGATCCGGCAGTGATGCTCAAAATTCCGGCCAGTGTCACCGCCGCGACCGGCATGGATGCGCTGACCCACGCCATCGAAGCCTATGTTTCCGTCGGCGCACATCCGCTGACTGACCCGACAGCACTTGCCGCGATTTCAACGATCACGCAATGGCTGCCAAAAGCCGTCGATCACGGCGATGATATCGAAGCCCGCGAGAAAATGGCGCAGGGGCAATATCTGGCCGGTATGGCATTTAACAGCGCAGGTTTGGGGCTGGTTCACGCACTGGCGCATCAGCCTGGCGCGACACATAATCTGCCGCACGGCGTCTGTAATGCGATCCTGCTGCCGGTCGTCGAAGCGTTTAACCGCGCCAGTGCGCCTCACCGCTTTGCCGACATTGCCCGCGCGATGGGCGTACAGACGCAAGGTATCAGCGAAACGCAGGCCAGTATTGCGGCCATTGACGCTATCCGCCAATTGTCCACCCGCGTGGGGATCCCTTCCGGTTTCAAAGAACTGGGCATTTGTGAAGCGGATATCGAAGGCTGGCTCGACAAGGCTCTCGCTGACCCATGTGCGCCGTGCAATCCGCGCACCGCAACCCGTGAAGAAGTGCGCGAGTTGTATCTGAAAGCCATGTAGTTTTTAGCTTCTGCCTCTGTGAAGGGGAAGAAAGCAGGTGTCATTTCTTTACTCCCTCCCCTTCGCAGGGGAGGGAGTAAATCTAACCGGAGAAAAATATGATCCGTAAATCCTTCGTGATGCAGGTTAATGCGAATGCACACGATGAATATCAGCGCCGACACTCGCCAATCTGGCCGGAACTGGCGGAAACCCTGAAAGCCCACGGGGCGCATCACTACAGCATTTTCCTCGATGAAAAACGTAATCTGCTGTTTGGCTATGTGGAAATTGAATCAGAAGAAAGATGGAACGCGGTGGCGAAAACGGAAATATGCCAGAAATGGTGGAAGCATATGGCAGACGTAATGCCTGCCAATGCCGATAACAGTCCGGTCAGCAACGACCTTAAACCGGTCTTTTACCTCGATTAACCCTCTGTCCGGCGGGTTTTGCTTTTGCGGCCGCCGGATTTTGCGTTTTTGCGGGGGTAAAACGCGTAGCAGCCGGTTTCGCTTTGCCTGAACGTGAGGCCGCACATTGCGGATCAAAACCGTCCGGGGGCACCAGACAATCAGGGCGAATCCCTATCAGGCGGCGCATACCCATCGCAGTCAGTGCCTCACGGATCACCGGCCAGTTCACCGGATCGTGATAGCGCAGTAAGGCTTTATGCAACCGCCGCTGACGATCGCCTTTCGGCACGACCACATCTTCACTTTTATAATCCACTTTGCCGAGCGGATTCTTACCGCTGTAATACATAGTGGTGGCACTGGCGAGCGGCGACGGATAAAAATTCTGCACCTGATCCAGCCGGAAACGATTTTTCTTCAGCCACAGCGCCAGATTGATCATGTCTTCAGTGCGTGTGCCCGGATGCGCAGAAATGAAATACGGGATCAGATACTGCTCTTTCCCGGCCTGTTTCGAATAACTGTCGAACAGCTCTTTGAACCGGTAATAACTGCCCATCCCCGGTTTCATCATTTTGGACAACGGCCCGGTTTCGGTATGTTCCGGCGCGATCTTCAGATACCCGCCCACGTGATGCTCGGCCAGTTCTTTGATATAGCGCGGATCTTCCACCGCCAGATCATAACGTACGCCTGACGCGATCAGGATTTTCTTGATCCCCTTCAGACTGCGCGTACGGCGGTAAAGGTTGATCGTCGGCTCATGGTTAGTGTCCATGTGTGTACAAATTTCCGGATACACACAGGACGCGCGGCGACAACTTTGCTCCGCTTTCGGCGACTGACAGCGCAGCATATACATGTTGGCGGTCGGGCCACCCAGATCGGAAATCACACCGGTGAATCCCGGAACATTGTCGCGGATCTCTTCTATTTCCCGGACGATCGACGCTTCAGAGCGGCTCTGAATGATCCGCCCTTCATGTTCGGTGATCGAACAAAACGCACAACCGCCGTAACAGCCACGCATAATATTGATCGAGAAACGGATCATGTCATATGCCGGAATTTTCGCCTTGCCGTAAGACGGATGGGGTACGCGCTGGAACGGCAGGCCAAATACATCGTCCATTTCTTCGGTAGACAGCGGGATAGCCGGTGGATTGATCCACACATAGCGGTCGCCGTGTTTTTGCATCAGCGCACGCGCACAGCCGGGGTTGGTTTCGTGATGCAGAATGCGCGAAGTATGCGCGTACAGCACTTTATCGCCCTTCACTTTTTCAAATGACGGCAGCAGAACGTAGGTTTTCTCCCACGGTTTCGGCTTTGGCGCGCGCACCGTTACCGGCTGCGGGGCATCCGGCGCAGGTAATTCCCCTTCTGAACACGGCAGATCCTCACCGTACGGGTTCATGATCGGCTCAATGCGCCCCGGTTTATCAAGGCGTGTGGAATCGACACCGCTCCAGCCGGTCAGCGCCGTTTTGCGCATCACGGCGGTGTTACGCACATCATGAATGTCACTGATGGATTCCCCCGCGGCCAGGCGGTGCGCCACTTCCACCAGCGGCCTTTCACCATTGCCGTAAATCAGCATGTCCGCTTTGGAATCCACCAGCACCGAGCGGCGCACGGTATCGGACCAGTAATCGTAATGTGCGATACGACGCAGGCTGGCTTCGATACCGCCGAGCAAAACCGGGACATCGCTGTAGGCTTCTTTACAGCGCTGGGTGTAGACCAGCGTTGCGCGATCGGGACGTTTACCGCCCACGTTACCTGGCGTATAGGCATCGTCATGACGCAATTTCCGGTCGGCGGTATAGCGGTTGATCATCGAATCCATATTGCCGGCGGTCACGCCGTAAAACAGATTCGGCTTCCCGAGCCGCATGAAATCCTCTTTGTTGCTCCAGTCCGGCTGCGCAATGATCCCGACACGAAAACCTTGCGCTTCCAGCATGCGGCCAATGATCGCCATGCCAAAACTCGGATGATCGACATACGCATCGCCGGTCACCACGATCACGTCACAGCTGTCCCAGCCAAGTTCATCCATTTCCGCCCGGCTCATCGGGAAAAACGGTGCCGTGCCGTAGCATTCGGCCCAGTAGCGCGGATAAGAAAACAGGGTGCGTTCGGGTTGGATCAGGCTGATTGGCATAAAGAGTTTTCGCTGAAAAAAGAGGAATTTTGCTTAAGCACGGCTAATGCATCGTGATTTCGCAGCCAGAAAATCAAGGCCGGAGATTATACTTGGGCGAAAAAACGGCTGCTGCGACAAGTGGGTTTGTCATGCGTCAGATCAAGCTTTTCAGGCCGTAAATCCCATTTTCCGTGATCACCACCGCAACACTCTAAGATTTTCCTTATGCGGAATTGCCGACTACCATGTTAGAAAGTGCATCAGAAAGCTTCAAATCGTAACTAAAGAATTTCTAACTTTAGACGTTGACCGCCACCGGGCCATCGCGCATTTTCGCCGCCCCCTGACAGAGAGAAGCCTATTGTGACCGCATTATTCCCACGCCCCGTCCTCACCCCCTCATACGCAGTGGAGACCGCTTCATGACGATGAAATCCCCTGAAAATCTGAACATGAATTTTCTGCGTTACGATATCCCGGCCGGGATTGTCGTGTTTCTGGTTGCGCTGCCGCTGAGTCTTGGCATTGCTCAGGCCAGCGGATTGCCACCTTTTGTCGGCCTGCTGACCGGCGTTATCGGTGGCGTGATCGTCACCCTGCTCAGTCCGTCGCGTTTTGCAGTCAGCGGACCGGCTGCCGGGCTGGTGACGATTGTGGTTGGCGCGATGGAAACACTCGGATCCTTTTCCTCTCTGTTGCTGGCGCTGATGCTGGCGGGCGTTCTGCAAATCGTCTTCGGGATCATTAAAGCCGGACGCTTTGTCTCGCTGATCCCTGGTTCGGTGATCCAGGGCATGCTGGCAGCGATCGGTATTTTACTGATCATGCAGCAGATCCCGGTCGCACTGGGCTATCAGGGAGAAGAGGGATTACGCGGCATTTTCAGCGATCCGGCCTTCAGTTTGTCGCCCACAGCGTTGATCGTCCCGGCTGTGGCATTGCTGATTTTGTGGCTATGGACGACGCCGCCGTTTAAGCGCATCAAGCTGATGACTTATGTGCCCGGCCCGCTGGTGGCGGTATTGTGGGGAAGCCTGGCGGTGATTTTCGGTGACCGCATCGTACCGGATTCGATACAGGCTATGCCGCGTATTGCGCTGCCGAAATTCGACAGCGTAGATGAAGTGACATCGCAGCTGGAAAAACCGAACTGGAGCGCGTGGAACAATCCGCAGATTTATGTGATTGCCGCGACATTGGCGCTGGTCGCCAGCCTGGAAACGCTGCTTAGCCAGGAAGCGCTGAAGAAGCTGAAAGAGCAAACACCCGCGCCTTCGCCCGATAAAGAAATGCGCGCGCAAGGGATCGGGAATCTGATCAGCGGATTTCTCGGCGGCATGCCGATCACCGCTGTGATCGTACGCAGTTCGGTGAATGTGAATACCGGCGCGCGCAGTAAGGTATCGATCCTGCTTCACGGTGTGTTATTGCTTTTGTGCGGCATGTTTTTCAGCGAAATGCTTAACACCATTCCGCTGGCCTGCCTGGCTGCGGTGCTGCTGTATACCGGCTACAAACTGGCCTCACCGGCACTTTTCATGACCCAGTGGCGGCTTGGCCTGCCGCAGTTTTTGCCGTTTATCGCCACGCTGGCGGGTATTCTGCTCTTCGGTATGCTGGCCGGGATCGGCATCGGGTTGCTCGCGCAGTTGCTGTCGAGCACCTACAAAAGCCATCACAATGCGATGCAGCTTACACGCGACGAAAATCATTATGTGATGCGTTTTCACCAAAACCTGACGTTCCTGCATAACCCGCGTTTACAGAGCCTGCTGGCGGAAATCCCCGATAACAGCGTGGTCCGTGTCGAACGTGAGAATGTCGGTTATATCGACCCTGATGTGAAAGCGGTGCTGTCAGATTTCGTGGCGAAAGCACCGGAGCGCAATATCACGCTGGATCGCTGGCCGGTCGGACATTGATTTCAAAGGGCTGAGAATAATAAAAAGGCCTGCCGGTTTCCCGCAGGCCTTTCTTCTTTTGCTGGCGTAAATCTTATTTCTTCGCCAGCGCCTCAAACACTTTTTCAACGGCCACCGCGCCGGGATCTTTCACCCCTTTCAGGCTGTTGCTGCTGAGATAAGAAGAACGCCCGGCATTGGCTTTCTTCATGCTGGCCGTGTCTTTGGCCCCTTTGGCTGCCGCTTTAGCCGCCCCTTTCAGCGCATCTTTTTTGCCAAGGGCTTCCAGCGCCGGTTGCAGTGCGTCGATCATCGTGCGATCGCCGAGATCAGCCCCGCCGTAATGCTTCATGCGTTCGAGGCCGAACAACAGCGCTTTCGGTAATTTTTCACCCTCGCCGACTTTCTTACCGGCGGCGGTAAAGAAGATCGACATCAGCACACCGCTGGATCCGCCCATCACGGTCGCCAGACGATCACCGACTACGCTCAGAAGATCGGCCACATTGTTCAGTGGTAATTTATTGCCTTTGTTTTCTTTCTGAATATCACGCGCGCCGGTGGCAAAGGTCGAACCGGTATCACCGTCACCGACTTTGGCATCAAGTTTATTCAGCTCATCTTCCAGATCAGACAGTGTCTGAGTAATGGTTTCAACGATTTTGCCGACCTGCGCGTTCGAAGACGCTTTCACCGCTTTCTTATCGCTGATTTTCTTGCCTTTTTTGGTCGCCAGTTTTTCCAGCTTCACCAGAGGCTGCCAGCCGGACGCTTCCACTTCTGCCAGCAATGCTTCTTCAATACCGCCTTTAAGGGCAATTACCGACAGCGAGAAACCTTTCATATCCAGCGCACTGACCAGCGATGCCGGGCCAATAAGATAACGGATCGAACTGCCCAGCGCCGAATGCACCAGTTCTTTGGTGATCTGATTCATCTCGAGCGGAGAAACGCCACCGAGGTTATTGATCAGTATCGCCAGCTTGTCGCTTTTTTTCACGTGTTCCGCAAGCTTACCAACCAGCGTATCCACCACTTTTTTACTGTTCTGGGTTTTCAGGGTCGACACACCCGGTTCGCCGTGAATGCCTAAGCCCAGCTCAACGTGGCCGGATTCGATACGTTGTTCTTCCTCATCTTCACCGCCAGCCGGCAGGCTGCACCCGGCCGCCGCAACACCGATACTGGCAGTGGCGTCAATCGCCTGCTGAGCAATTTTGGCGACCTCTTTCAGAGATTTGCCCTGCTCAGCCGCGTAACCGGCAATTTTATGCACCAGCGCCGTCCCGGCGATGCCGCGCGGCTGCTTGTTGTCCGGCAGGGAAATGTCGTCGGAGACCATCACCAGCTCGACGTCATAGCCCATGCCTTTCGCTTTCTCAGCAGCCAGACCAAAGTTCAGACGGTCGCCGGTATAATTTTTGACGATCAGCAAACAGCCGGCTTTACCGGTGACCGTCACAATCGCATTCAGCACGGCGTCCACGCTCGGGGAAGCAAACACTTCGCCGCACACTGCCGCCGTGAGCATGCCTTTGCCAACAAACCCCATATGCGCCGGTTCATGACCCGAGCCACCCCCTGAAATCAGTGCAACCTTTTTCTTATCCCAGTCACGCCGTACGACCACACGGATGGCCGGATCGATATCCAGTTTTGCCAGGTTTTTATAGGGAGAGGTCAGGATCACCCCTTCGATAACATCGTTAATCAGAGTCTTGCGGTCATTCATGAAGAATTTAGACATACCGAACCTTTCCTTTTAACTGTTTTCCAGGTGTTGTGAGGCAGAAAAAACATACCTCTGCGTAATGCAGGTATCTGAAAACATAGCACAGGACAAAAATCAGGAAGGAGACGAGAAAGGCGGTTTCCCGCCTTTTAGGAAAGGATGAGAAAAGAAATCAATTGCAGGCGAGAACTTTAATCGCCAGACCTCCTGTCGAGGTTTCACGGTATTTCGAGTTCATGTCCTTGCCGGTTTCGTACATGGTTTCGATGACTTTATCGAGACACACACGCGGTTCGCTGGTGCGGCGTAATGCCATACGTGATGCATTGACCGCTTTCACGGCCGAAATGGCGTTGCGCTCGATGCATGGCACCTGAACCTGCCCGGCCAGCGGATCGCAGGTCAGCCCGAGGTGATGTTCCATCGCGATTTCTGCCGCCATAAATACCTGCGCGGTGCTGCCGCCCAGCAGTTCTGTCAGGCCTGCCGCCGCCATCGAACAGGCCACGCCGACCTCACCCTGACAGCCCACTTCCGCACCGGAAATCGACGCATTCATTTTGAACAGAATGCCGACCGCGCCGGAAGCCAGGAAGAAACGGCTGTAAGAGTCAGGACTGACCGGGCGGATAAACTGATCATAATATGTCAGCACGGCAGGGATGATGCCGCACGCGCCGTTGGTGGGAGCAGTAACCACACGGCCGCCCGCCGCATTTTCTTCGTTAACCGCCATCGCGTACATATTGATCCAGTCCACGACGCCCATCGGATCGACATTGTTTTTATCCTGCGTTACCAGGATGCGGCGCAGCGCGGCAGCACGGCGGTTGATTTTCATCGGCCCCGGCAGCAAACCTTCGGTATGGATACCGCGCGTAATGCCTTCGCTCATCACATTCCAGATGGCCGCAAAGTGATCGCTGATTTCTGTGCGTGTATGCCCCGCCAGTTCGTTTTGCAGCATCAGAGCCGACAATGACAGACCGGTGTCCGTGCAATGTTTCTGCAAATCGCTGGCCGAGCGGAACGGATACGGACGCAGCACCGGATTTTCATCCTGCACACCAAACTTGCTGGCTTCGACAATAAAGCCACCGCCGACAGAATAATAAGTTTGCGTATACAGCAGTTCATCACCGCTGAATGCGCTGATTGTCATACCATTTTCATGCAACGGCAGATTGCCGGAATGGAAATTCATGCCTGAACCGGCCGGAAAATCCACTTCTTTTACGCCCTTGCCCAGCATCAGACGTCCGGTATTTTCTACCTGACGGATAAACGCCGGGATCGCATCGATGTCTACGTCATCCGGCATATTACCCGCCAGCCCCATAATGATAGCCAGATCAGTATGGTGTCCTTTACCGGTCAATGATAATGACCCGTAAACATCAACCGCCACGCGGGTCGTTTGGGTTATATAACCTGAAGAGATAAGCTCATCAGTGAATATTTTCCCGGCTTTCATCGGACCAACAGTATGCGAACTGGATGGACCAATACCAATTTTGAAAATATCGAAGACGCTGATCACGGTGGGCACTCCATGTGAAATTATTTACGGGCAGAATAAAAAGGGAAACGGGAGAGAAAGGAGCGGGATATTCCCGCTCACTTTATTTCAGATAACGTTAATAATTAGCCCATCAGGCTGAATACAATGGCTGACATCGCAATCAAACCCATAATAACAATGAAGACGTTGCTGATATGGCCGCTGTATTTTTTCATCGCAGGGACTTTACGGATGGCATACATTGGCATCAGGAATAACAGCATCGCAATAATCGGACCACCCAGCGTTTCGATCATACCCAGAATACTTGGATTCAGGGTTGCGACTAACCAGGTGGTTAATAACATAAAGATACCGGTATAACGGTTCAGCGTTGGCAGGGAAATTGTTTTGCCTTTGCCGCGCAGAGATTTAATCACCATGCCATTAAAACCTTCACGCGCCCCCAGATAATGGCCGAGGAAAGATTTGGTAATGGCGATAAAGGCAATAAACGGCGCGATATATTCAATCACCGGATTAGAGAAGTGATTAGCTAAATAAGACAGAATAGACACGTTTTGCGCTTTGGCTTCCATCAGGTTGGCCGGAGACAGGCTCAGGACACAGCTGAAGACAAAGAACATCACCGTGAGTACCATCATGATGTGGCTAAAGGCCAGAATGCGCGAGCATTTCTTCTCCGCGTCATCACCGTATTCTTTGCGTTTTGCTACAGCAAAAGAGGAGATAATTGGCGAGTGGTTGAACGAGAACACCATGACCGGGATCACCAGCCACAGCGTCATCAGCATACCGTGACCCACGCCGTTCCCGGACAGTGAGACGTTTTCAAACACTGACGTATTCCAGTTAGGAATAAGGTAAAGCGCCAGCGCCATCAACACCGCCACAAACGGGAACACCAGAATGCTCATCGCCTTCACAATGATATCCTGGCCAAAATGCACCAGCGTCATTAATCCGAGGATCAGGATCAGAGACAGCAACGCACGCGGCGGCGCATTCATATGCATCTGATGAGTAATAAAACTCTCAACCGTATTCGTGATCGCCACGCTGTAAACCAGTAAAATAGGATAAATGGCGAAGAAATATAACAGTGTAATTAATTTACCGGCTGTAATACCAAAATGTTCTTCCACCACTTCCGTAATATCTTCACCGGCATTTTTACCCGATAAAACAAAACGGGTTAAGCCGCGGTGAGCGAAGAAAGTCATTGGGAAAGCGAGGATGGCCATAATAATTAACGGTATTAACCCGCCAATCCCCGCATTAATAGGAAGGAAAAGAACGCCTGCACCAATTGCCGTTCCATATAAACCTAACATCCACATGGTGTCAGTTTTACGCCAGGAACTTACTGATTTTTTAGACAGTGTCCCGATTGTTGTATTATCCATGATTCCTCAGTACCTAATTATAAAAATAATTCCGTTTTCCCCAGGAATGGTTGATGTTTTTTTACTGCACCCGTCATCGAAAAAACCATCCTGACGGTTAAAACATACCATTAATGCGGGCATGATACCTATCAGCAGCATAAAAATCTGCCTAACGGTGTGGCTTTGAGATCATGGTCACGAATATTGATAAAATGGCGTCTATTAT
>NZ_JAFMOS010000568.1 GCF_019049755.1 Rahnella perminowiae | reverse complement strand
ACTTCATATAAAGCTTTCCCGAAAAGCTTTTAATAGAAAATGCAGGGTAAAAATTCATGAAACGTAATATTCTGGCACTTTTAATTCCTGGTTTACTGATTGCATCAGGAGCTCACGCAGCGGAAGTTTATAATAAAGACGGTAATAAACTGGATCTGTACGGTAAAGTAAAAGGTCTGCATTACTTCTCTGACTCGGCCAGCAATGACGGTGACCAGAGTTATATTCGTTTCGGTTTTAAAGGCCAGACACAAATTAATGACCTGATCACCGGCTACGGCCAGTGGGAATACAACGTCATGGCTAACCATGCTGAATCTGACAGCAAAACACCCAGCACAACCGGCACGAAAACCCGTCTGGCTTTCGCTGGTTTGAAATTCGGTCAGTACGGTTCCGTCGATTATGGCCGTAACTACGGCGCACTGTACGACGTTGAAGCCTGGACCGATATGTTCCCTGAGTTCGGCGGCGACGGTTATACCAAAGCTGACCGCTTCATGACCGGCCGTACCAACGGCGTAGCCACTTACCGTAACCGTGGCTTCTTCGGCCTGGTTGACGGTCTGAACGTTGCCGTTCAGTATCAGGGCAAAAATGAAAACGACGGTCGCGGCAGCAGCACAGCGAACGGCGACGGTTATGCACTTTCTACCACTTACGCACTGGGTGACACCGGCGTGAGCTTCGGCGGCGCGTATGCGTCTTCAGACCGCACCACGGCTCAGAGTAATTCCACTTACGGCAAAGGTGATAAAGCGGACGCATGGACAGGCGGCATGAAATATGACGCTAATGGCGTTTATTTAGCCGCCATGTATGCTGAAACCCGTAATATGCTGGCTATTACTGTGCCTGGCGGAATTGCAGGCGCACCGGCTGGCAGCGGTTTTGCGAATAAAACACAAACCTTCGAAGCTGTTGCACAGTATCAGTTTGAAAATGGCCTGCGCCCTTCACTGGGTTATGTCCAGACTAAAGCGAAAGATATTGAAAACATCGGTGATGCCGACCTGGTTAAATACGTTGACGTCGCAGCGACCTATTATTTCAATAAAAATATGTCCGCTTATGTTGATTATAAAATCAACCAACTGTCTGACGACAATAAACTGGCTCTGAACAACGACGATGTCACTGCTGTTGGCCTGGTTTATCAGTTCTAAATTTAAGCGTTAACCCCCTCATTGTTATTTCTCTGTCTTTGATTTTTTTGGCCGGACTCACCCTCCGGCCCTTTTCATTTCTGCCATTTTCCCGCTATATCTCGCGTAACGCGTCATTTATTCTTCCACACCCCGCTGAATCTGCTACAGTTTTAACGATTTTCATGAATGCGAATCTTTCTTAACAAGCATAGGGACAACCAATGAATAAAATTTCGCTTTGCACCACCAGTGCTTTAATCATGCTGGCCCTCAGCGGCTGTGCGCAGCAAAAACCAGATGCCCAACAGAAGCTGAACGATCAGTCCGTCATGGCGCTGAACTGGTTCCAGCAATCTGGTGAATATCAGGCACTGGCTTATCAGGCATTTAATACGGCAAAAATGGCCTATGACCAGGCGCAGCCTCTGGCCGGTCAGAAGAAAGCGGTTGTCGTTGACCTCGATGAAACTATGCTCGATAACAGCGCATACAGTGCGTGGCAGGTCAAAGCGAACAAGCCATTCGACAGCAAAACCTGGGCTCAGTGGACCGCAGCCCGCCAGGCAATGGCCGTTCCGGGCGCTGTTGAATTCGCCAATTACGTCAACACCCACGGTGGCACGATGTTCTATGTGTCTAACCGCAAAACCAGCGAATACGCCGCAACACTGGATAACATGAACCGTCTGGGCTTTACCGGCGCCAACGAAAAAACCTTGTTGCTGAGTTCTGATACCTCCAACAAACAGCCACGTTTTGATTCCATCAAGGCTGCGGGCTATCACGTGGTGATTTACATCGGCGACAACCTGAATGATTTTGGTTCTGCAACCTACCATCAGGGTAACGAGCAGCGCCGCGCGTTTGTGAATCAGAACCATCAGCACTTCGGCACACAATATATCGTGCTACCGAACCCGCTGTACGGCGACTGGGAAAGCGGTCTGGCGAAGGATTACAACAAGTTAACGCCTGAGCAGAAATTGTCAGCGCGCGAGCAGAATCTGAAAGCGTGGAACGGGAAATAAGCCCGTTACGGTTTGCTTCTCCCCCTGCGAAGGGGGAGGAAGCGGATCGGTGAACGCCTGAGTAATGTCTGCCTTTTGTCAGGACATAACGTTAAATCTCCGGATCCCCCACTAACCCGTCAATCAGTATCTGCGGAGTCCCTTGCGAGCAGCGCTCAATTCTGCCGCGCACCCCGTAGACCCGCGCCAGACTGTCGGCGGTGATCACTTCTTCCGGCTCGCCATCGGCAATCAGATTGCCATCTTTAAGCATCAGTATACGGTCGCCGTGACGCAGGGCGATATTGATGTCATGCACGACAACCACCGTCACGATATTGCGTTTCCGGGTTTCCTTACGCACCAGATCCATGACATGGAACTGATAGTTGAGATCCAGTGCGCTGAGCGGTTCGTCGAGCAAAAGTAACGAAGGCTGACGGATCAGGGATTGTGCCAGGCCGACCAGTTGCTTCTGGCCACCGGAAAGCTGATCAAGATAACTCAGCGCCAGATGCTCGATACCCAGCTGGCGCAAAAGCGCCATCACTTTCTCCGTGCCTTGCGCATTCCTGCCTTTCCCACCGGAGGCGCGCTGTGCCACGATGATCGACTCCAGCACATGCAGATGCACACCCGCAGGCAGAGTTTGCGGCAGATAAACTACCTGCTCTGCACGTCGTGCAAACGGCATCGGCATTAAATCATGTCCGTCAAGCATCAGCTGCCCTTCTGCCCGGTTAAGCCCGGCGAGGGCACGCAGCAACGTCGATTTACCGCTACCGTTTGGCCCGAGCAGTACCGTAATTTTCCCACGGGGTAACATTGGCACATTAAGATGGCGGATCACGTGGCGCTTCGGGTATCCCGCGTTAAAATCGCGGATTTGCAACCCCTGCGTAGCGACATTCAGTAAATCTTCAGGACGCATTTCTAACATCTCAGACATCAGACATTCCCCCGGTGACGAAGAATAATACTCAGGAAGAATGGCACGCCAACCAGAGACGTTACGATGCCGACAGGAATAATGACGCCCGGCACCAGATTTTTAGAGGCCACCGAAGCCATCGATAACACCAGTGCGCCAATCAGTGCACTGGCGGGCAGGTAGAAACGGTGATCTTCACCAAACATCAGGCGGGCGATATGCGGTGCCACCAGCCCGATGAAACCGATCGGCCCGACGAATGCCACCGCCAGCGCGGAAAGAATACTGATGCGCAGCAGCGTCCCCAGACGCAGACGGCGTACATCAATACCAAAGCTGACAGCGCGATCTTCACCCAGTCGCAGCGCCGTGAGTTTCCACGCGCTCATCATCGACCACGGCAGCAGGATCAGGAAAGCCAGAACCATCACACCGAGTTTGACCCAGGACGCCCTCGCCAGGCTGCCCATCGTCCAGAAAACCAGCCCCTGTAAGGTATCTTCGGTGGCGATAAATTGCATCAGCGAAACCAGTGCGTTGAAAGTAAAGACCAGCGCAATACCAAACAGCACGACGCCGGAGCTGGCAACGCGCGTCCAGCGGGTGATGCCGTCGAGCATCAGTGCGGCAAATAAGGCAAAAATGAAGGCGTTGGCGGAGATAAACCATTGATCCGGTACCCCCGGAATACCGATGCCAAGCACAATCGCCAGCGCGGCACCGAATGCGGCAGCAGAAGACACGCCCAGCGTAAACGGACTGGCCAGCGGATTATTGAGGATGGTCTGCATTTCAGCACCGGCCAGGCCCAGTGACATCCCGACCGCCACCGCCATCAGCGCGTAAGGCAGACGAATGTCCCAGACAATGACCCGCGTACCCGGATCCGCCGCCGCAGCATCAAACAGCGTTTTCCACAGCGTGCCAAGTGATAACCCCGAAGGCCCCATAATGAAATCAATCACCAGTGAGACGACAATCGCCAGTACCAGGATCAGCATAATAAACAAACGGCGACGTACGATATTCTGGTATCGCCCCATAACGCTGTCTTCTGCGTTGCCTTTCACCGCCAGGGCGGGTTCGGTAGTTGCACTCATTTTCGCTACAATCTCATTAAGTTAAAACTTACGGCGGAAGAACCTGTTCTGCGGTTCCCGTAGGAAGGCAATAAATGATAATAATTATCAATGTGTTTTGCAAAACCTATCAGGCATGCAGATTAAACAAGGGGTAACAAAGCATGACGTTATAAGTCTCCCGGCATGGATCGCAGGCAAAAAAAAGCGGAGCCTGAGCTCCGCTTTTCCAGAATATGAAAATCCGGGTCTGTTACTTATCGACGTGATCCGGGAATTCCATGTCGCTGTATTTCACCACTTTGGTGCCTTTGCTCAACTTGTAGCCGAACCAGATGATCAGGAACAGCGGCAGGCCGATGTAAGTTGCCGCAACACCGCCCCAGTCAATGGTGTCCTTGAGGAACGCCTGATAGTTCTGGCCCAACGTAATGATCAGACAGAGTACAAAGGCAAAAACCGGACCGAACGGGAAGAAACCTGACAGATAAGGCAATTTCTTCAGGTCACGTCCCTGCAGGACATAACCACGACGGAAGCGGTAATGGCTGACTGCAATCCCCAGCCAGGCGATGAAACCGGTCATGCCCGAGGTGTTAAGCAGCCACAGATAAACCGTCTGATTACCAAACATTGAACTCAGGAAGCACAGCGCAGCCACGATGGTGGTGGCATACAGCGCGTTACGCGGCACACCGCCTTTTGACAATTTGGCGAACATGCGTGGCGCTTTACCTTCACTTGCCAGTGTAAACAGCATACGGGTTGAGGCGTACATACCAGAGTTACCGGCAGACAATACCGCGGTCAGGATCACGGCATTCATCACTGCCGCTGCTGACAACAGACCGGCATTACGGAACACCAGTGTGAACGGGCTGACGGAGATATCGCCAACTTCGTTACGCAGCAGGCTTGGATCGGTATAAGGAATGATCAGGCTGATGACCAGAATCGCCAGAATATAGAACAGCAGGATACGCCAGAAAACCTGACGCACGGCACGTGGAATATTCTTGCCCGGATTCTCAGATTCACCCGCTGCCACACCGATCAGTTCTGTACCCTGGAAGGAGAAGCCGACAATCATTGCCACACCTATCATCGAGGCAAAACCGCCCGCAAATGGCGCATCACCGATGGCCCAGTTATGCCAGCCCGCTGTTTCAGCACCACGCATGATACCGGTGATCATCAGTACGCCGACGGCAATAAAGATGATGACAGTGACCACTTTGATCAGCGAGAACCAGTATTCCGCCTCGCCAAAACCACGCACGGAAATGTAGTTGAGCAGGAAGATCAGACCGAGGAACAAAGCGCTCCAGATCCAGCCAGGCGTGTCCGGGAACCAGTAATTCATCACCAGTTGTGAGGCCACCAGGTCAACCGCGATGGTGACAGCCCAGTTGTACCAGTAGTTCCAGCCCAGGGCGAAACCGAAGCCTTCTTCAACATAGCGGGAGCCGTAGGTAGAGAACGAACCTGAAACCGGCATGAACGCCGCCAGTTCACCCAGACTGGTCATCAGGAAGTAAACCATGATGCCGATTAATGCGTAGGAAAGCAGTGCCCCACCCGGGCCCGCCTGGGAAACTGTCGCACCTGAAGCAACAAATAATCCCGTACCAATTGAACCGCCGATGGCGATCATCGTTAGGTGACGTGCCTTAAGCTCGCGACGCAGTGTGGGAGCCACCTGCGTATTTTTTGTAGGTTGTTGAGCCATTTTTTCCCTATATCCGCTCGTCATGTGGAAATTTAAGCGCGGATTGTAGCAAAACCTGCCGCTCTGAATAGCAGGAACGACCTGTTATAAGACACCTTCATAACTGGCTGCAGATCATTAGTGAAAGACCGTTATTGGGCTTCGCGACAGTAGGTCAGAAACCGTGATAATGCGCCGGAGATATGTTTTTGCCGATGATGGATCAGGTAAAGTTTGCGCACCATCGGCGCGACCGGCAACCGGATCTCTACCAGAGAACCACTGCTTAGCTGCTCAGAAATCACCCGACGTGAAAGGCAACTGATCCCGATGCCATGCCTGACAGCATGCTTAATTGCCTCGGAATTCCCCAGCTCCATGACCAGATTAAAATCCGGTAGCTGCGGCAACAACAGGTGATCTAACACTTCACGGGTACCGGAGCCGCGCTCGCGCAGGATCCAGGGTTCACGCGCCAGCGACTCCAGCGAAACCACCCGCCCCGCCAGCGGGTTTTCCGGTGCGACAAACACCACCAGTTCGTCATCCAGCCAGGGCTGTGTGATCAGTTCAGGCAACTGACACGGGCCTTCAATCAAACCGAGATCGACACGAAAGTCCGACACTGCATTAATGACATCGTTGGTGTTACCCACGTTCAGTTCCAGCGGTGTGTGGGGGAAATCCAGACGATAATCCGCAATCATCGCCGGCAGCATATAGTTGCCAATAGTGCTGCTCGCGCCGATGCGCAGCGAACCGTTGTCGTGATTAAACAGATGCTCGATTTCGCCAGCCTGTTCGAGCAATGCCAGCGCTTTCGGATACAACAAACGCCCATGCTCATTAATGACCAGCCGCTTGCCGACACGGTCAAATAACTGCACGCCCAGTTGCCCTTCAATATCGGCCAGCGCCGCACTGACCGCAGATTGTGATAATGAAAGCACAACTGACGCCTGCGTGGTCGAACCGCTTTTCAGCACCTCGGCGAAAACCTCAAGTTGTCGCAATGTTATGTGCATAAATGTCCCGCTATTCTCATGCGCCCTATAGCACGCTGTGCTTTTAGTATAGACCCTTGCCTTGCAGGCCTCTTTTGAATGGATACTCTATACCACTTTTATAGATAGGTTATAAAGTAATAATATATTTCATTTTTATATAAGCGCGGCGTAGCCTTATCTCATCACTCCTGAATGAGGAACGGACAATGAATACACTTGCGCTTAAAAACGAAAATAAAAAAGCGGCGGATAACCCGCATCTCCCTCATTTTTCGGGCTTTCGCCGCGTGTTACCCGGCCTGGCGCTGACCGGTATGATCACTGCACTGGCGATCTGGCTAAGTGATATTCCTGCGCTAAATCATCTCGGCCTGAGCGCACTGACGCTGGCGATTGTCATCGGCATGGTAATCGGTAACACGGTGTATCCGGCGGCAAAACCCTGGTGTGAGGAAGGTGTGACGCTGGCGAAGCAACGTCTTCTGCGTCTGGGCATTATCCTTTACGGTTTACGACTCACGTTTGCGCAAATTGCGGATGTCGGCGCGACCGGTATTCTGACTGACGCGCTGATGCTGTGTTCCACTTTCGCCCTCGCCTGCTGGCTTGGACAGCGGGTCTTTAAACTGGACCGCGATACCTCGATGCTGATTGGCGCGGGTAGCAGCATCTGTGGCGCAGCGGCGGTGATGGCGACGGAACCGGTGCTTAATGCCAAAGCCGAGAAAGTGACGGTTGCGGTGGCAACTGTCGTGATCTTCGGAACAGCAGCCATCTTTTTGTATCCGTGGTTATGGCATCTGAATGCTCAGTATCACTGGCTGAGCTTTACCGCTGCCCAGTTCGGCATCTATACCGGTTCGACGGTGCATGAAGTTGCGCAGGTCGTGGCAGCCGGTCAGGGTATCAGCCCGGATGCGGAAAACGCGGCAGTGATCGCCAAGATGATCCGCGTCATGATGCTGGCGCCGTTCCTGTTGCTGCTCTCTGGCTGGACGTCACGGAAAGCCGGGCAACAAGGCGGTCAGATGACGGGCATGCGTAACATTACTATCCCGTGGTTTGCCCTGCTGTTTATTCTGGTAGCGGCAGTTAATTCACTCAATATTCTGCCCCACAGCTGGATCCCGATGCTGATTACGTTCGATACCGTGCTGCTGGCGATGGCGATGGCAGCGCTCGGGCTGACCACCCACATCAGCGCATTACGTCAGGCGGGCCTTAAACCGATGCTGCTGGCGGCGGTATTGTTCATCTGGCTGATTGTCGGCGGTGCCGGTATCAACCAGCTTGTTCAGCAGCTTTTGGGCTGATGTTGCTGCTTTTAACACTTCAGTGCTGCGCCTCCTGCCAGGAGGCGCTATCATTTGCCCATAAACGCGATGAATAACTGAGGAGCAAAAATGAAGTTTGTGGGAGCACACGTGAGTGCAGCCGGGGGGGTCGATCAGGCGGTTCTGAGGGCACACGAGCTGGAAGCCACGGCTTTTGCGCTTTTCACCAAGAATCAGCGTCAGTGGAAAGCCGCACCGTTGCCGGAAGACGTCATCGGAAAATTCAAAGTGGCTTGTGAAACATACGGCTACCAAAGCAGTCAGATTTTGCCGCACGACAGCTACCTGATTAACCTCGGTCATCCGGTCGCCGAAGCGCTGGAGAAATCACGCGAGGCGTTTCTTGATGAGTTGCAACGCTGCGAACAACTGGGCCTTTCACTGCTAAATTTCCATCCGGGCAGCCACCTGATGCAAATCGCAGAAGATAAATGCCTGGCGCTGATTTCTGAATCTCTGAACATTGCGTTGGATAAAACCAAAGGCGTGACAGCGGTTATCGAAAACACCGCCGGTCAGGGCAGTAATCTCGGCTTCCGTTTCGAGCATCTGGCCAAAATTATTGAAGGCGTGGAAGATAAAAGCCGCGTGGGTGTCTGCATCGATACCTGTCACGCCTTTGCGGCGGGTTACGATCTGCGTACGGTGGAAGAATGCGAGAAAACCTTTAAGCACTTTGACGATGTGGTAGGTTTTCAATACCTGCGTGGTATGCATCTCAATGATGCGAAAAGCGCATTCAACAGCCGCGTTGACCGCCACCATAGCCTCGGCGAAGGTAATATCGGCAATACCGTCTTTAGCTGGATCATGAAAGATGCACGTTTCGACGGTATCCCGATGATCCTCGAAACAGTCAATCCGGACATCTGGAAAGATGAAATCGCCTGGCTGAAAGCACAGCAAACGTCTGAAAGTGGCGAAGCGGCAGCTTAGTTTTTACAGTAAATTCCGGTCGGCTCCCTCCCCTGCGAAGGGGAGGAGTAAAAAAAGAGAATGACTCAGCTCCATACTCTCTTTTCTTTCGCAGAGAAGGCGCAATAAAAAAGGCGCGACATTCACATGTCGCGCCTTTTGGCTTTTAACGATTTACCGTTATGCAGCAGCTTTCGCAGCTAACGCAGCATCTGAACGTTTCAGAATCGCGTATGCACCACCCGCCAGAACCGTACCGGCGATAATTGCCACCAGATAACCGAGTACCGGTGTGATTGCGCCAGGGATCAGCAGCACGAACAGACCACCGTGTGGTGCCATCAGTTGCGCATGGAATGCCATCGATAAAGCACCGGTCAGTGCACCACCTGCGATACAGCATGGCAGAACACGCATCGGGTCACGGGCTGCGAACGGAATCGCACCTTCAGAGATAAAGCACAGACCTAACACCAGCGCCGCTTTACCCCCTTCACGTTCGCTTTGCTCAAACTTATGACGCGCCAGCAATGTTGCCAGTCCCATCGCCAGAGGAGGTACCATACCGGCAGCCATGATGGCGGCCATAGGGGCGTAGACGGAAGAACTCAGCAATGCCACGCCGAACGCGTAAGCGGCTTTGTTCACCGGGCCACCCATATCGGTACACATCATCGCACCGAGAATTGCTCCAAGCAGTACCGCATTGGCTGTACCCAAAGATTGCAGCCATGCAGTCAGACCCGCCATGATTTTGGCAACCGGCGTACCGACCACGTAAATCATTACCAGACCGGTAATCAGGCTCGCCACCAGCGGAATAATCAGGATAGGTTTCAGCGCTTCCATACTTTGCGGTAATTTCAGCTTGCCGCTGATGGCTTTCGCCACATAACCCGCCAGGAAACCTGCAATGATACCGCCGAGGAAACCAGCACCGGTGCTGACAGCCAGCATGCCGCCGATAAGACCCGGCGTCAGACCCGGACGGTCAGCAATAGAGAAGGCAATGAAACCGGCCAGAACCGGCACCATCAGCGCGAAGGCTGAAGCCCCCCCGATTTGCATCAGCGCAGCGGCCAGCGTGCCTTTCACTTCAAAGGCTTTGATACCGAAGACAAATGACAGCGCGATACACAAACCACCCGCTACCACCATTGGCAGCATGTAAGACACCCCGGTCAGCAGATGGCGGTACGGGCCTGCGCCACCCGCTTCTTTTTTCCCTGTGCCCGTTGCTTTGCCCTGAGATTTCGGCTCAAACACATCAGCTTCAACCAGCGCTTTGTCCAGTTCCTGTTTGGTCTTTTTCAGGGCCAGACCGGTAGATGTACGATACATCGGCTTACCGGCAAACTTCGCCAGATCCACCTCTATATCAGCCGCGACGATCACCAGATCAGCCGCTGCAACTTCTTCCGGCGTAATAGCATTACCGGCACCGACAGAACCGCGGGTTTCGACTTTTACCCACCAGCCGCGTTTTTTTGCTTCGGTTTCAATGGCTTCAGCCGCCATAAAGGTGTGTGCAACACCCGTCGGGCAGGCTGTGATAGCAACGATACGTTTCGGGCCGCTGGCGGCCGGAGCCGGCACAGCTGCCGCAACCGGGGCGACATACGGTTTCGCTTCGGCCAGCGCGCGTTGCAGGAAAGTCTCCGGATCACGGACTGCGTCAGACACGTCACCGGTATAAATATTTTTGCCAGCCAGGGCGGGCTCGTTAGGTACGGTTTCACCGGCCACAACCACCACATCAGCCTCAGCGGCCTGTTCAGTCAGCTGGTGGCCTGCTTTCGCCGCAGCAGCAGCGAGCAAATTTTTCGCCAGTTGGCTGCGAGCCTGTCCCAGCGAACTGTCTATCATCAGCAGCATTTTCATTCTGCCTCCTGCGGGTTAAAAGGGTTTCAGATCAACACGGGCCATCATCGCCGCAAGTTGCGGACGATCGGTGACACCAACATTACTCTGGCTGACAGCCAGGGCAGCAACTGCGGTTGCCAGCCGTAACGTATGTTCACTGGATTCACGCATCAGCAAACCGTAGATCAGGCCACCGACCATGGAATCGCCGGCACCTACGGTGCTGACAACTTCACAAGCTGGTGGTTTGGCGATCCAGGCACCGGATGCGTTAACCCACAATGCACCTTCAGCCCCCAGAGAAATCACCACATGGGCGATCCCCTGATCACGCAAGGCGTGTGCGGCTTCTACTACGTCACTCAGTTCCGGTAATTTACGGCCAGCCCAGATTTCCAGCTCACGACGGTTAGGTTTAACCAGCCACGGAGCAGCTTTCAGACCGGCAACCAGCGCTTCACGACTGCTGTCGAAGATGATGCACGGGCACTGTGCGCGCAGACGTTTCATCCAGTCGGTGAAGGCATCAGGATCAACACCCGCTGGCAGACTGCCACTGACAGCCACCATGTCGAACTGACCCAGCCATGACAGTGAATCCGTCACGAAACGTTCCCAGTCCGCAGGCGTGACATTGAAGCCTGAGAAGTTGAAGTCGCTGACTTCGCCGTCTTTTTCAGTCAGTTTTACATTGATGCGGGTACGGCCGTTGACGACCTGGAAGCGGTTCGCGATACCCAGATCGCTGAATAACAGCTGGAAGCCATCCTGGTTTTCTTTTCCCAGGAAACCGCCAACGGTGACGTCAATGCCGAGATCTTTCAGCACTTTGGCAACGTTAATCCCTTTACCCGCCGCGTGCAGGCCGGTGGTTTGTACCAGATTAACTTCACCCCGTTCGATTTCAGGGCAGTAACCGACCAGATCGTAGGCCGGATTTAAAGTAATTGTGGCGACCCGACGGCTCATGCGCCCTCCCCAAGACCTTCAGCAATCGCTTCACCGATGGTTTTTAATGCCAGTTCTGCATCTTCACCGCTGGCGGTAAAGCGCAGGTGGTGACCTTTTTTAACGCCCAGCGCCACGACTTTCATCAGGCTGCGGCCGTTGGCAGGTTTACCGCTGCCATCAAGATTCGTTACCGTGATTTCACTGCTGAACTGTTTGATTACGTTCACCAGCGCGGTGCCCGGACGTGCATGCAAGCCGTGTTCGTTACGGATAACGTATTCAGCGGTCAGCACATTGGCTTGTTCTTCGACTTCGCTGGTCAGCAAGGCCAGCACACCGACAGAATCTGCCGTCAGCAAGCGTTCAGCTTTGTTGGCAATCAGCAAATCGCTGAGGTAGTTCAGCACATCGAGCGGCTGATCGTCGGCAACGGAAATCGTCAGCAGCATGGAGACTTTTTCGCCATCCAGATCAAACGACTGCTGCGCACGGCTTACTGTTGCCGCGCTTTTCAGGTTGCCTTCGGTGCTGTCGCTCAGCCAGATGCCCTGCCCGAGGTTCAGCGGTTTTCGGCTGATGACATCGCTGACAAAAGCGTTATCGACCGCACCAATCTCTTTCAGGCGGCCTGCGTTCAGCGCCTGTAATGTGATCAGGTTTTCAGCGGCCACATCGACCGCGATAAGCTGGGTATCAAACAGGAATTCAGCCGCATTTTTTTCGCCCATCAGCAGGCTGCGTAATTCTTCAGCAGAATCTGTTTTTGCCAGGCGATCGGCCACACTGTCATCACTTAATACGTGCGTCAGCTGGCGAAGCAAACCGAGGTGTTCATCAGAACGGGCTGCGATGCCGATCACGACATATGCCGTCTGACCTTCACCCCAGGTAATCCCCTGCGGGAACTGGAAAACCTGCACGCCGGTATCAAGTACCAGGTCACGGGTATCCGTGGTGCCGTGCGGGATTGCGATGCCGTTGCCAAGGTAAGTCGAGGTTTGCAACTCACGCGCCAGCATGCCGTCTACATAACCTTCGCTGACGCGACCGGCCTGAGTCAGTGCTGCTGCAACCTGGCGAATAGCGTCCTGCTTATCGCTGGCAGCCGCACCGAGATGAATATCTTGCTGTGACAGTTGGAACATAATTCTCCTCTCCTGCTGAAATTGAATCGTTTCAGCTTTACTGAGAAAAAAGGAGCGCCATCAGATCTCAGGAGAAAAATGACAACGCTGAAACGTTTCAAGGAGTCTCAATCCGGCCTGTTTTTAAATCAAGCTTTCCCTGATTTTGCATAACAATTTTTTGATGTTACGCACAGTTTCCTTTCTGAGAGCTTTCCGAAACAGATTACTTAACGCAAATGCTGAAGCAGGCTGACGTAAAATGCTGACACAAGCTGACCGGTGGTGGTCAGGCATGATGCCGTAAAAAAAGCCCCCCTGATCTGGCGGTTTTTGACACAAAGTGCGGTTTTATTCTTCAGTATGGCAAATTCACGCCGGTTTACATTTTTGATGATCAAAACCTGTTTTTGTTTTTTTTAAACTGACGTAACATTCGCGCAAATTTTGTCCCCTCCCCTACATCCGGTTCATTTACCTAATGCGAATTTCTACAACGTCAGCCCGCCGTTTACCCGACATGACGTCGACTGCTTTTCTGATCATCGCCTTTCTCACGGGCATTGCGGGCGCATTACAGACGCCAACCCTCAGCCTGTTCCTGACGTCTCAGGTGCACG
Source organism: Rahnella perminowiae (assembly GCF_019049755.1). Classification (GTDB taxonomy): domain Bacteria; phylum Pseudomonadota; class Gammaproteobacteria; order Enterobacterales; family Enterobacteriaceae; genus Rahnella; species Rahnella perminowiae. The sequence continues at coordinate 7,301 of NZ_JAFMOS010000568.1, read as the reverse complement.
TCAGCCCGTTTATGGTCGGTATCTTCTTTACCGGCAGCGCCGTGATCGGTATTTTCGTCAGCCAGTTGCTGGCGACGTGGTCTGATAAACGCGGTGACCGCAAAACGCTGATTTTGTATTGCTGCATACTGGGTGCGCTGGCTTGTGTGCTTTTCGCCTTCAACCGTAATTACTTTATTCTGCTGTTCATCGGCGTTTTGCTGTCGAGTTTCGGTTCTACGGCAAACCCGCAGATGTTCGCGTTAGCCCGGGAGCATTCCGAAAAAACCGGCCGTGAAGCCGTGATGTTCAGCTCAATTTTGCGCGCACAGGTTTCGCTGGCATGGGTGGTCGGCCCGCCGCTGGCCTTCGCCCTGTCGATGGGATTTGGTTTTACCTTTATGTACTGCGCTGCCGCGCTGGCCTTCTTACTGTGCGGTGTAATGGTGTGGATGTTCCTGCCTTCAATGCCTAAAGCGCACATCAAAACCACCGCCACGCTGGAAGCACCCCGCCGTAACCGCCGCGATACACTGATGCTGTTCATTGCCTGTTCGCTGATGTGGGCAGCAAATAGCATTTATCTGATTAATATGCCGCTGTATGTGGTGCGTGAACTGGGACTGCCGGAAAAACTGGCGGGCGTGCTGATGGGCAGTGCCGCCTGTCTGGAAATTCCGACCATGCTGATTGCCGGGTATCTGGCTAAGCAGTTAGGGAAACGCTTCCTGATGCGTTTTGCCGTGCTGGCGGGGGTGATTTTCTACGGCTGCCTTCTGTTTACAACCGGTGCAGCCATGCTGATTGCTTTACAGTTGCTGAACGCGATTTTCATCGGCATTCTGGCCGGGATCGGCATGCTGTATTTTCAGGATCTGATGCCGGGTCAGGCAGGGGCCGCCACCACGCTTTTCACCAACTCAACACGGGCGGGCTGGATCCTCGCCGGTTCGCTGGCCGGAGTGATCGCGCAGTTCTGGACATACCATGCGGTATTTTACGCCGCACTGGTGATGGTGATCGGTTCAGTGTTGTGTATCTGGAAAGTGAAAAACGTCGATAAGCCGGCTGAAAGTATGCCAGCGGCGGCGGTTTAAGGCGCCGTATCCGCTTCCAGCTTAATCAGATAAGTCAGTGCCTGGTCGCGATGTGTAAAACACATTTCGCGGCTGGCCTGCAGACTGGCGCACACTTTCGGGCGCAGCGGTGAGGCGAAAATTTTACACAGGAAATTATCGGCCAGCTGAACACAGCGTGTATTCGCCGGCTTGCCGTCTGGCATCCCCGGGATCGGGCTTGAAATTGAGGGCGCTATGCAACAGGCTCCGCAATCAGTACGACAGTCCATCAACAGTCTCCTCAGGCCTCATTTTGAGCCGCGACAATAGCAGGCGAGGTAATGCGCCACCAGCGAAATATTGACGACTTTTTAACATCATTACCCGCACATTTTTCATACCGGCAGGCGGAGCGCAAAAAATGCGCCGTAACGCGGAGTTTCGCGACTCTTTTTACGCTATCTGCTTGCCTGAAATCAGCGGCGCGAGTAACGTGTCGCAAATTATTTATCTCTCTGCTGACAGGTTATTTATATGGCACGTGCTAACGAAATTAAACGCGGCTTCGTTGTGAACTACGACGGCAAATTGCTGCTGGTAAAAGATATTGATGTTCAGAGCCCGAGCGCCCGTGGTGCCAGCACCTTGTACAAAATGCGTTTCGCTGACGTCCGTACGGGTGGCAAAGTGGAAGAGCGCTTTAAAGGCGACGATATCCTGGATACCGTTACCCTGACCCGTCGTAAAGTTAACTTCTCTTACGTGGATGGTGACGAATATATCTTTATGGATGACGAAGACTTCACGCCCTACACCTTTAATAAGGCACAAATCGAAGATGAACTGCTGTTCATCCCTGAAGAAGGCTTGCAGGGCATGCAGGTTCTGACGCTGGACAGCCAGCTGCTGGCGCTCGAAATGCCACAGACTGTGGATCTGGAAATCGTGGAAACAGCTCCGGGCATCAAAGGCGCATCCGCCAGTTCCCGCACCAAACCTGCGGTAATGAGCACCGGACTGAACATTCAGGTTCCTGAGTACCTGAGTTCTGGCGACAAAATCCGTATTCATATTGCAGAACGCCGTTATATGGGCCGCGCGGATTAATCAGCGCCCTGCCCTTCGGTAAAAGGAACGCTCCGGCGTTCCTTTTTTATTGTCTGCATTTTGCAATTCATCTCTCAGACAATGGATCTGTATCACAAAATGAGTGGCTGTCTGGACTTACCAATTCCCCTTTCTATCATATGACTTTACACTCTACACCCTGATTTCGGCTTAAATCGTCGCTTTATCCAGCATAAAATTGAACTGACGGGTAAACAGCCCCAATTTGGCCTGACCAATTATTTATTTCTGACTTGTCTGGAGTATTGCATGAAAACTATTGCCACAGCGTCCCTGCCTGCAGCAGTGTCATTGCCTGCTTATGATCGCGATGCGTTAAAAAGCCGTATTGTTCATCTCGGATTTGGCGCCTTCCATCGCGCTCACCAGGCACTGCTGACCAACCGCGTACTGAACCTTCAGGGGGGCGACTGGGGCATTTGCGAAATCAGCCTGTTTGGCAATGAAACCCTGATCAAAAGCTTACGTCAGCAAAATCATCTGTTTACCGTGCTGGAAAAAGGCGCGGACGGCAACCAGGCGATTATCATCGGCTCCGCGCATGAATCAGTGCATGGCGGGATTGACGGGCTGACAGCGGTACTTGAAAAACTCACCGAACCTCAGATAGCGATTGTTTCCCTGACCATTACCGAAAAAGGCTATTGCATTGAGCCAGGCACTGGCGAACTGGATCTGCAAAATCCAAAAATTCAGCAGGATCTGGCCGGTGGTCAGGCACCCAGTACTGCGCCAGGCGTACTCGTTGAAGCGCTGCGCCTGCGTCATGAACGCGGCCTGCCGGGCTTCACCGTTTTATGCTGCGATAACATTCCTGAAAACGGTCTGGTCGTAAAAAAAGCCGTCCTGGGCATGGCGAAAGCCCGTTCCCCGGCGCTGGCGAAATGGATCACTGAAAACGTCTCTTTCCCAAGCACTATGGTTGACCGCATCGTTCCTGCGGCGACAGAGAACACGCTGGAAGAAATCACCGAAGCACTCGGTGGCGTGACCGATCCTTGTGGTATCGCCTGCGAACCGTTCATTCAGTGGGTGGTGGAAGACCATTTCGTGGCAGGCCGCCCTGACTGGGAGAAAGCCGGTGCGCAGATGGTTGACGACGTTCTGCCTTTTGAACAAATGAAGTTGCGCATGCTGAACGGCAGCCATTCTTTCCTCGCATACCTTGGCTATCTGGCCGGCTATCAGCACATCAATGATTGCATGGAAGACGCCAACTACAAAGCCGCTGCCCATCATCTGATGCTGCATGAACAGGCCCCGACACTCAGCGTCGGGGGGGTTGATCTTAACGCCTATGCTGACAGCCTGATTGCGCGTTACAGCAATCCGGCGCTGAAACACCGGACCTGGCAAATCGCGATGGATGGTACACAGAAGCTGCCACAGCGTATGCTCGACTCAATCCGCTGGCATGTTAAAAATGGCGGTTCCTATGAATTGCTGGCGCTGGGCGTAGCAGGCTGGATGCGTTATGTGGGCGGGACTGATGATGCCGGACAACCGATCGAGATTAAAGATCCGATGGCTGAAACAGTCGCTGAAATTGTGGCGTCAACTGAAGATGGCGAACCGCGTGTGAAAGCCCTGCTGACCTTGACAGGTGTATTCGGTGAACAGTTGCCTCATGAAGAGAAAGTCGTAAACGCCATCCTGAGCGCATATGCCGATCTCCAAAGAATCGGCGCGAAGAAGACTGTCGCAAAATACATGCGTTAAGCCCGACACTGACACAGAAAACGGCTGCTGCGGCAGCCGTTTTTATTTGTTTTGCGCGATTAATCGTTCAGCCCGGAGGGGACCGAAGAGAACAGGAATCCGTCAAAAGACGGATCATCAGCATCCGAAACCTGTAACAGCATATCTTTTACATTTTCCAGATGCTGCCACATCGCCTGTTTGGCGGCTTTCGGATCCCTGCGCAGTACCGCCTGCAAAATTCTCTGATGGTCCTGCAACCAAATCTGGCCGTAATTTTTATTGCCGACATGCTGATGGATCCCCTGCCACATTGGGCTGCGCTGGCGGATCAGCCACAAATCATCCACCAGTTTAACCAGCACGCTGTTCTGGGAAGCCTGCGCCAGCAAGGCATGAAACCGTTGATCTTCAGCATCATCGGATACGCCACGGGCAATGCATTCACGTTGTGCATCAATGGCATCGCGCATTTGCAGAATATCCGTCTTAGTGGCCTGCATCGCCGCAAAAGCCGCGACTTCACTTTCCAGCAATTGCCGCGCCTGTAATAACTCAAACGGGCCATATCCGCTGTCAGCATCTTCCGGCTGGCCGTCTTGCGGCTGATGCAACACATAGACGCCGGAACCTTTACGCACTTCTACCACTTTTTCGAGTTCCAGCATGATCAGCGCTTCACGCACCACACTCCGGCTGACGGAATAAGATTCAGCAATGTCACGCTCCGGAGGAAGGCGATCACCAGGGGCATACTTCCCGGCATGGATATCGCGGCGCAGATGACCGCCTATCTCCTGATAAAGTCGCATGTTTTGCCTCTTTTCTCTGCCACAGTCTTAATTGGTCTGACATCTGATAAATCGTTATGATGCCTGAAATAAGAGGGAAAATTATAACATGTCGGCAAAAAGGGAAAGGACAGGAATGGAAAACTGACGGTCCGATCAAAACCGGGCCAGCCACTTTACAAAGTTGTCCGGCCAAACTCGGTGGTATCATACTGACGCGCTCAATGACCGGGTTACAAATCATTAGCCGTGTTAATTCATTTCCGGCATTTAATTATAATTCACCGTCATTACAGCAAGACGAGGATCATTATTAATATGCTGCGTTGTGACCTTTCCGAGAGACAAAGGTAGTGCGAAAGAGGATGGAGTATGGACATTTACCGTATGAACCTGTCTTATCTGCCGGCCGTCACGCTCACAATGACTGATCACCCGGTTCTGTTCAGCGTTAAACTGGCATCCTCCGTCAACAATCGCGCCCGTAAAGTGAATGATTCCGCCTGATGCAGCGGCAGTGGCAAACTGAGTCGTCCCTGAGGCCATGACTCCCAAAAACAGTACACAGGTCATTCTGTTCATGGTGACACCTCATCATAATTATAAATTTTAAAGTTCCCATAACTGCAATTTAACATTAATACATCTCATTGAATTCACACGCCTGAATACAAAATAAACCGTGCCCGCCTGCCGCTAAAAATAAGCAATCCATGTCTTACATCGGCACAACGCTGGATTTTCTTAAGAAGTCGCTGCACATTGACGGGAAATTTTTCAAAAAGGATGTGCAACCATGACCAAAACCAACCTGATCACCGGTTTTCTGGGAAGCGGCAAAACCACCACGCTGCGCCATCTGCTGGCTCAGAAGCCTGAAGGTGAGAAGTGGGCCGTGCTGGTAAATGAATTCGGCGAAGTCGGGATTGATGGTGCATTACTGGCTGACAGTGGTGCGGTCCTGAAGGAAATTCCCGGTGGTTGCATGTGCTGCGTGAACGGTTTGCCCATGCAGGTGGGCCTGAATATGTTATTGCAGCAGGCAAAACCTGACCGCTTGCTGATCGAACCCACCGGGCTGGGGCATCCGAAGCAGATCCTCTCTTTACTGACGTCCGCCGTTTACAGCAACTGGCTGACACTCAATGCCACGCTTTGTCTGTTGGATCCACGTCAGTTAAGCGATCAGCGCGTCATTGAGAATGAAAACTTTCGCGATCAGCTGGCCTCGGCAGACATCATTGTGGCGAATAAGTCTGATGTGACGCAGGCACAGGACAAACAGAAGCTGGACGAATGGTATCAACACAGCGGCCGCCAGCGCCTTCTGATCACCGCTTCGCAAGGTAAGATAGACCCGGCTTTACTGGATTTACCGCGCCAGAATCGGGCTGAGTTACCGCAAGCTAAACATCATCATGCTCATGCCGAAAAATCTGGGCTGGCCGCGCTGAGCCTGCCGGCGAAACAACGCTGGCGTCGCGCACTGAATCAGGCAGACGGTTATACCAGTTGCGGATGGATATTTGATGGCGAAACACAGTTTGAGGCGGCGGACATTCTCGACTGGGCGCGTGCAGTACCGGTTGAACGTGTCAAAGGGATTATGCGCATTAAAGAAGGCACTTTAATGATTAACCGGCAGGGCAATGACTTACATATCGAAACCAAACCGGCGCTGCCTTTAGACAGCAGAATTGAGCTTATTACGCAAAACGAAGTGCAATGGAATACATTACAATCATCTTTGTTGAAGATTCGTTTAAGTTGATCGGATTAAGTTAACGCTTACTACGTTATTCCTTACCCTGCTAAGAATAGGTTTTCCTTTATGTGGCGCCGCAATATCCCGGCAATCCTGATACTCAATGTATTAGGCGTTGCCTTATTTTTATCTTTCTATCTGCCAGCAAACCATGGTTTCTGGTTCCCGATTGATAAATCGATTTTCTTCTTTTTTAACCAACATCTGGCAACCGATGCGTGGTTCCTGCACCTGGTCGCCGTGACCAATAACCGTGCCTTTGATGTTATTTCACTCCTGGCGATGGGAATATTGTATCTGAGCTACTTCGTGAAGCAGGATGGCAACGGGCGTCGGCGTTACATCATTATTGGTATTGTGATGCTGCTGACCGCGGTGGTGCTCAACCAGATAGGGCATTTATTGCCTGTCAGCCACAAGAGTCCGTCGCTCAGCTTCCCGGGTGTAAACCGGGTGAGCGAGCTGACCGGCATTCCTACCAAAGATGCTTCCGGAGACAGTTTCCCGGGCGATCATGGCATGATGCTGATTATTTTCTCATGCTTCATGCTGCGCTATCTGGGCAGGTCAGCATTCGCTATCGCTTTGATCATCACCTTCATCTTCTCCCTGCCCCGGGTGATGATTGGTGCACACTGGTTTACGGATATCGCGGTCGGCTCAATGTCCGTCGTGCTGGTCGGTGCCAGCTGGTGGCTAATGACGCCTGCGAGCGATATGCTGATTAACTGGCTTGAGAAAAAGTTACCCGGTAAAAAAAATCCTAAGTCACAGGCATAATTTCAAATTACATACATAATAAGTATGGCCCGACAGATGTTTATGATCTGCCGGGCCTTTTTATAAGAAACTTTTCAGCACTTCTCTCTCGTATTATGTGCC
>NZ_JAFMOS010000569.1 GCF_019049755.1 Rahnella perminowiae | reverse complement strand
ATTGCTATCAGGTGGTGATTACAATCACCTTTTACTGCGCTTCACTTCACAAAAGGCACCGCAACTCCAGGTAATATTCAAATTCATCTCCCCAATTCGCCGATTCGTTGCTTAACTCAATATTTCCTATCGATAAAAAATAGCCATAACCTCGTTTTTAACAGGAACTATTGGGGATATTAATACAATGGATACTCTGGGATCTCAGTCTGGGAATCACGATCAGCAGGATAAGAAGAAACGTATTTTCGCTATTGTGGGGGCTTCTTCGGGAAATCTGGTCGAATGGTTCGATTTTTACGTCTATTCCTTTTGTTCGCTCTACTTCGCTTCTTCATTTTTCCCGAGCGGAAACAGCACAACTCAGTTATTACAAACTGCAGGTGTGTTTGCCGCCGGATTCTTTATGCGTCCGATTGGTGGATGGTTATTTGGCTACATTGCCGATAAACATGGGCGTAAAAACTCTATGATGATCTCAGTCTGTATGATGTGCTGTGGTTCGCTGGTGATTGCCTGTTTGCCAACTTACGCAACTATAGGCGGCTGGGCACCGATATTATTGCTGGTCGCCCGCCTGTTCCAGGGGCTTTCCGTTGGTGGTGAATATGGAACCAGCGCCACTTATATGAGTGAAGTGGCGATTAAAGGCCGTCGCGGTTTTTATGCTTCATTCCAATATGTGACCCTTATCGGAGGGCAATTACTGGCACTTCTGGTACTGGTTATATTGCAGCAGATATTCTCAAATGATGAGCTGAAATCCTGGGCATGGCGCATCCCCTTTGCATTGGGCGCGATACTTGCTGTTGTGGCGCTGTTTCTGCGTCGTTCATTGAATGAAACATCAGATAAACAAACTCGTGAGCATAAAGATGCCGGTAAACTCTCGGGATTATGGAAGCATAAAAAAGCATTCCTCATGGTATTAGGATTTACTGCGGCAGGTTCCCTGACTTTCTATACCTTCACGACTTATATGCAAAAATACCTGGTGAATACGGCCGGTATGGAAACCAAAACAGCGAGCGCCTTAATGACTATCGCTCTTTTTGTCTTCATGTGCCTGCAACCTATTATTGGCGGGCTGTCAGATAAAATAGGTCGGCGCAGTTCTATGCTGATATTTAGCGGTCTGGCGACTGTTTTAACCCTACCGATTTTGTATATTCTACAAACCGTTACCAGTCCTTATATTGCCTTCGGGCTTATTGTTTTGGCACTGCTGATTGTCAGTTTTTACACATCCATCAGCGGATTATTAAAAGCAGAAATGTTTCCACCTGAAGTCAGGGCATTAGGTGTGGGATTATCTTATGCGGTTGCTAATGCTGTGTTTGGCGGTTCGGCAGAATATGTCGCGCTGACCTTTAAATCATGGAATATTGAAGAAGTGTTTTTCTGGTATGTCTGCGTAATGTGTTTCGTTGCATTTATTGTGTCGATGAAATTACATCGTAAGGGAAAGGAAATACAGCTTTAGTCCGCGCTGAGAGGGTGCACGGATGCACTTTAATAATGAGTCAGATGATAAGCGCTGTAGCCAGTGGCTGCGCCTGCAATATCCCAGCTAAAATCTTTCCAGCTCCAGCCGCTGCCACCCGCGCGGCTGTCATAAACTTCTTTGGTCGCGCCAAGTCCGACGGAAAACAGTAATCCAAATGAACGGCTGCGTGCTTCATTCCATCCCTGATGATCACCGTATGCTGCCCCCGTTGCTGCTAATACAGCGGAACCTACAAAGTGCTCTGCCTTATCTTTGCCAGTCCATGCGTCATTTGCGTAATGCGTACATCCGCTACATGCGGATATCAGAATAATGACGGGAAGCCTGAGGGCCCACGATAATTTTTGTATCATAAAGTGGATTTCCTGATATAAAAAAGCCCGATCAGAATGATCAGGCTTTTAGTATAGGCAATTACAGAATCCGGCTGATTAATCTGTCGATACGTATCCTGCGCAGACGGCGGATAAGTTTACGGACTTTCACCGGATAATTAGGAATACTTTCCAGTTCCATATAATGCGAAACAACCTGCGTGTGCTGGCGTATTTCTTCCAGCTCTTTGTGTCGCGCGGATGCCAGCTCCTTATGCGGATCATGGATCAGAATGGCATTTTCCAAATCCAGACGCCATGCGCGTGGATTCAGGTTATTGCCCGTGATCAACTGCCAGCGATCATCAACCCACATTCCCTTAAGATGGTAACTGTTATCGCCATCTTTCCACAGGCGAACAATCAGCTGCCCGCTGTCAACGAAACGTTGTAAGCGGCTCAGGAAGCGACGCAGGTTAATTTCATACAAATAGGGTAAGGCACCGATGATTTTGAATGGCTGATCCTGCGGGATATAAAAATCGTTGGCGGTTTTATCACCCACGATAATTTCCACCTGCTTACCCCGGCGCAGCAGATGAATGATATTTCTCGCCAGCATCGCAGGCATATTGAAATAAGGCGTACACAGCGTCAGCTTATGTTCCGCACTGGACATCAGATGATGGATGGTCCGGTTTAGTTCATTTTGTTTGCCCAGACCCACGATAGGCGTCACTGCCAGTTCATCATTTCCTGCACTGTCTTTGAAATGATAACCGCTGGCGCGCAGGTTCTGACGGAACTGACGCGTTTCGTTTTTGATCTCAATGCTTTTAGGACGATCTTCACGATCAAGACGCTGTACGGCAGCCGCAGTCAGGATCGATTTCTTCATAAAGTCGATCATGGTATTGGCCAGCGGAGCGTTAGTCAGCAACTGGTAGCGATCGTAGCGGTATTTTTCATGGCGATGCAGGTAAACATCATTGAGGCTTGCACCGCTGTAGATCACCTGATCGTCAATAATAAAGCCCTTCAGATGCAAAACACCTAACGCTTCACGGGTATTAACCGGAACGCCATACACCGGCACGGAAAGCTCAGGATGCTCTTTTGCCATGCGACAATACCAGTCAGCATTAGTGTTTGAGGCTGCCGCGCCAATGCGGCCACGCTGAGCGCGGTGCCAGTCAACCAGCACACAAATCTCCAGGTCAGGACGTCGCTGCTTGGCGGCATACAACGCCGAAAGCACATCACGACCGCCGTCATCATTCTCTAAATAGAGCGCGACCAGATAAATCCGTTGGGTGGCGTTGGCAATCGCTTCGAGCAGCGTCTTACGGAAATCTGCAGGGCAGTAGAGCGTTTTTACAGCATCAACCGTTTGGGGGAGTTTGGGCAGTTGAGCAAGGTGTTGTTGATGTTTATTACGTTTCAATTTTGACAACATCACAGTGCGCTTCTTCTCTCTTTATGTAATGGCTTTAGCGGCACAAGCAGACAGTGGTGACCGCACAATCGGTCGATAATACCATTAGTCCTGTCTCATGTGCGCATCTTTTGCCTGTTCGCGGCGCAGGTTCACGGTTTTCTGCTGCGAAATCCGGGCCTTTTCCAGCGTCAGTGAGAGGTTCACAATGCCGTCCTGGATCTGAATATCAACGTCGAATCCGAGTTTCCTGGCCAGCGTGATCATGCCGCGGTTATTGGGCATCGTAATGCCTGTGAGGCGTTGCAGGCCGTGCTCTGCCGCGTAATGGATCATTTTATCAAGCAACCGTCTTCCGAGCCCGAGTCCTTTCAGATCCGACCGTACCAGCACCGAGAATTCGGCATCAATATTATCAGGATCAGACACCGCCCGGGTAACGCCAATAATTTCGTTTTCATTATCCACACTATGAATGGCGACGAATGCCATTTCACGGTCATAGTCAATCTGTGTCATGTTCGCTAAGTCTTCATGCGTGAACTCATTAATCTCACTGAAGTAGCGGTAGTACAGGTCTTCTTTAGTGACCTTCAGGATAAACGCTTTTAGCAGCGGCTCATCTTCCGGAAGGATGGGGCGGAACAGCGCCGGTGAACCATCTTTAAGTATAACGTGCTCTTCCAGTTCACGCGGATAAGGGCGAATCGCCAGTCGCGATCGGGTGTCTGCTCCCTGTACACAAAGCTGCATGGACACATCGAGCAGGCTGAGTTCACTGCCGGAAATCAGCAGAGGATGAATATCCAGCCTTTCGATCTCCGGGCAGTCGATGATCAGGTTCGACACGTTCACCAGTAACTGGCTCAGCGCCGGAATATCAAAAGGATGCAGGGCATTACGGCCACGAATTTTGCCACTTTTGAGTGCCTGAACCACCTGATAACGCGCCAGCGTCATGTTCAGCGGAGGGAGAGAAATCGCCGCCTGTCTTTCCGGTCGCCAGTCAGTACCGCCTTCTGCCAACATGATCAGCGGGCCGAATACCGGATCCTGTTCGACAACCACGCGCAGTTCCTGTGAGCCCGGCCGGTTGGCCATGGTTTGCACCAGCAGCCCCAGGATCTTTGCCTGCGGAAACGCCTGTCTGGCACGGTCAAAAATAGCATTGGCAGCCTGTGCAACTTCGCTGGCGGTACGCAGATACAACATTACGCCCTGTACTTCAGAATTATGCGGGATATCCGGGGAGCGCAATTTCAGCGCCACCGGATAACCCACCTGGCTGGCGATATTCACCGCTTCTGCGCTGTCGCTGGCAATCCATGTCGGCAGCACATTCATGCCGTATGCCTGCAAAATGGCGCGTACCTCATGCGTATCCAGCTGTGTCGTACCTTCCGCCAGCGTGCGGGCGATCACCTGATGCGCCTGACCGGTGTTCTGCCCAAGGTCGGCCGGAAGTGCCGGCGTTTCTTTGAGTTGCTTCTGGTTCCTGCGGTATTCCACCATATGCATAAACGCCGTCACTGTCCCTTCCGGGGTCCGGTAAGTCGGGATCCCTGCTTCTGTGAACAGCTTACGGGCTTCCTGCGAGGAAAACTCACCGCACCAGTTGGTCAGCAGTGTGATGTATTTACCCCGGGCATGCGTATGCACAGCGTCGATGACGTGGCTGGCGGTCACCGTGCCATGTGCGGCAGCGCTGGGGGCGTGGATCACCAGTATTGCATCGTAATCGGTGCTGCCGAGCAGAGCGGTCATCACCGCCTGATACAACTGCGGTGTGGCGTCATCGTGCAAATCCAGCGGATTCGAAACAGTGATATTCTCAGGCAAAATGGCACGCACTGTTCGACAGGTTTCCTCACTCAGTTGCGCCAGTTTACCATTGCGTGAAAGCAACTGATCCAACGCCATCGCAGCGGGCGCGGCACCGTTACTGACGATCAGCAACCGCTCGCCACGTAACGGCCGCATATGGCTCAGCGTTTCAACAGCGGAAAATAGCTCATGGGTATCCTGCACACGCAGTAAACCGGCGCGCTGAATCGCCGCGTCGTAAGCGGCATCAAGGCTTAGCGGGCTATTAAGTAATTGCTGCGCCTGTCCGCTGCGGCCACTTTTGATCACCAGAATCGGTTTATTACGTGAGGCGCTGCGTGAGGCGGAAAGAAAACGTCGTGCATCACTGATGTGTTCGAGATACAGCAGAATGGCGCTGGTTTTATTGTCACGGGCGAGGAAATCAAGCAGATCATCGACATCGATATCCAGGCTGTCGCCCAGCGATACGAAATAGGAAAAGCCCACGGCACGCTGTTGCGCCCAGTCCAGAATGGTATTGGCAACTGCCGCCGACTGCGAAATAAATGCCAGTTTGCCGGGAATAATGGGCACCGGCGAAAAACTGGCATTTAGCTTTTGCCACGGCGCGAGAATACCAAGGCTGTTGGGACCGAGCAAACGCATCGAAAAGCGCTGGGCGCAGGTTTTAAGTTCAGCGAATTGTTGTGGCTGTGAGGAAAGCACAATGACGGTTTTACAGCCACGTTCGCCGAGTTGTTCAAGTAACGTAAGATTGCGGTCTGCGTGTGTGCAAAGAATGGCGAGATCCGGCGACATCGGCAAGCTGGCGACGTCCTGCCAGGTCAGCACACCACACACCGCGCGATAAGCCGGAGTGACTGGTAAGACCGGGCCGTTGAATCCGCTGTCGAGCAGATTGCGCATCATCAGATATCCGGCCCGCCCCGCTTTATTGCTGGCACCGATGACCGCAATAGATTCAGGTCGTAGTAGTGCTTCCAGTCCGCGCTGACTCATGAGTACTCCGAACAATTATCCTTAACTGATTCTAGAGGCTTTCTTCGTTCTTTGCTGTGAGCTGATGCACCGGATGATGGGGTTTTCCGGCCAGATACTGGGTGCGGAAATGGGTAAAGTGGCGCGAGAGGCCCGCTGAGGCATTGAGATCCCCGGCTTTTTCCAACAATGCGGCGGCGACCTCTACGGTGCAATGCAATTCCGGACGTGAGGCTTCACGCAGGATATAGCCAGAGCTGGCACTCACATCGAGAGAGAAAACGGGAAGATTATCCAGATAAGGACTTTTGCGGAACATCTTACGCGCTTCGTTCCAGGTACCGTCGAGCATAATGAATAAAGGCGGTTTGCTGCCTGCCGGAACGTCGGTAAACACCTGACGTGGCGGTGCGGCGAAAGAGGCCGGAAAAACCACATAAGCCTGCCGCTGCGGATCGGCAATGGCTTCCAGCAGAGCCGGATCAGTTTGCGTGCGTGACCACAAAAACGCCTGCGTATCGGGCAGTACATCCGCGATTAAGCGACCCGTATTGCTCGGTTTCATCGGCTCCGTGTCAAACATCACCAGACAAAAACGGCTGGCGGCCTGATGAATTTCGCGCGTAGCACAGATGCAGTTGCGTTTGGGCAACAGACAGTGCTGACAGCGTATCGCCCGTGAACCGCGTGCAAGAAAAGGGCGGGTGGAGCGGGCTAGACGCTGCTCACGCAGGCGAAGGACGGCGTTGTCTGACATAGGCATTCCGGTTTTTGAAAAACGGTTATTCTAATCCCCCGATGCTGGCAGGCAAGGGACATCTGTTATAAACAGAAAAAGGCCCGCACAGTGACGGGCCTTCAAGGGCTTTATAACCGCTTATGCGTTACAATGATTCATTAAGCCAGTTATTGAACGGCGCTTTAGGCATCGCCCCGCTCAACATATCGACCATTTTGCCTTCATTAAACACCATAATGGTCGGAATACTGCGGATGCGGAATCGCGCGCTCAGTTCAGGTTCTGCCTCGGTATTCACTTTGATGAAGCGGATTTTACCGGCGCGCTCCTGCGCCACATCTTCAAAAATCGGCGCAAAATTAACACAAGGGCCACACCATGGTGCCCAGAAATCGACGACAACCGGCAGATCATCCTGCAGGTATTTGTCCAGCGTGGCGGCAGTCGCGTGTATGACATCGCCTTCAAAAAGTGCATGGCCGCATCGGCCACATTTTGCGCCGTCGTCGATACGATCCTCAGGCAGGCGGTTGGTGGCCTGACAAGATGAACAAACCGTATTCATAAAATAGCCTCTACATTGCTTAACGTGAGAATGGTATCAACCACAACCCCGGTTTTATCCTTAAAAGCGGTAAACAACACGGCTGATATGTTACTTGTATGTTGTAAGTATGAGGTTGCTACGTCATGTAAACAACGTGGTTTATTCAATGATTACGATAGTTTTTAGCTTTTGGTCCAAAGCCTGTGGCTAAGCTCACAGACATCAGGTAATCTTCGCGCCCTGCGCGTAGGTGGAGAGAAAAATGAACGATTCATTCAGTGGCAAGAACGGCAAAGTCAAAGTGATGTACGTCCGTAGTGACGACGACGGCGATAACCGCAATAACGATAAACGTCCTTCCAACAATAAAGGACGTCCGGGCGATAAACCTCGCCAGGGTTCCCGTCCAGACGATGCCCGCCGCAATGAGCGTCGCAGCAGCGATTCCCGTGGTGATTCCCGCGGCCCGGCACCGCGCCGTGGTGGGGACGATCGCCCGCGTCGTCCGGCCCGTGACGACGACGGCCCGTACTCTTCGCCGTGGAAAACGGTCTCACGTCCACCGGCAGATGATGCCGTACCGGATCACGGCGGTATCAGCGGTAAAAGTTTTATCGATCCTGAGCAGCTGCGTCGTCAGCGTCAGGAAGAGACCCGCGTGTATGGCGAAAACGCCTGTCAGGCCCTGTTTGCCAGCCGTCCGGACGCGATTGTGCGGGCGTGGTTTGTGCAATCCGTCACTCCGCGTTTTCGTGAAGCGCTGCGCTGGATGGCCGCTAACCGCAAAGCCTATCATGTGGTTGAAGATGACGAACTGGCGAAAGCCTCCGGCACCGAACACCACGGCGGCGTATGTTTCCTGATTAAAAAACGACAGGGTCTGGATGCGGAAACTTATCTGCAAACTGCGCCGGCAAAAGACTGTGTACTGGCGCTGGAAAACGTCGGCAACCCGCACAACCTCGGCGGTATCATGCGTTCTTGTGCGCATTTTGGTATCAACGGGATGATGGTTCAGGATCCGGCTCAACTGGAATCCGGTGCGGCAGTGCGTACGGCAGAAGGTGGCGCGGAACACGTTAAAGCCATTAACGCGGATAACTTCCTTGATGTTCTGGAAACCTTCCGTAAAGCGGGATACACCATCGTCACCACCTCCAGCCATAAAGGTACGGCGTTGGGCAAAGCACAATTACCGGCCAAAATGGTGCTGGTATTGGGTGAAGAAAGTGATGGTTTGTCTGACAGTGCATGGCAGCAGGGCGACCTGAGTGTCTCTATCGGTGGTACGGGTAAAGTGGAAAGCCTCAACGTTTCCGTCGCATCCGGTATTTTACTGGCAGAATGGTGGCGCCAGAACCAGGCGTAATAATCTGGTTTTAGCCATAAAAAAACGGACGCTTAAGGCGTCCGTTTTATTTTCTGATACTCAGGGTTTATCTGAATCAGTGCGCGCCACCCGCGCCCCCGCCACTGGTGAACGGCGGACGGGCGAACCAGATTAAAATCAGCAACACCAGGAATGCGCCACCGGATAACCAGAAAATCTCATTGGCAGAGATGATTAATCCCTGATTCGTGATCTCCCGTGCTATCCATCCTGAAGCTTGCTGTTGGCTCATGCCGAGGCCTTCGAGCTGCTGGTAGGTCTGCGTCGCTGTCGGATTAAACGGTGTGATATTTTCCGTTAACTGCGCGTGATGCAGCGATTCACGGTTCGACCACAAGGTGGTGGTGATTGAAGTACCAATCGACCCCGCCAGCGTACGGATAAAGTTTGACAGACTCGATGCCGCCGCCATACGTTCCGGCGGTAATCCCGACAGAATAATGGTGGTCAGCGGCATAAAGAAGCAACCCACCGCGAAGCCCTGAATAAACTGTGGCCAGGCGGAAGCGCCAAAATCCATCCCCGGTTCGAACGTATAGGCGCGCCAGAAGAAGCAATAGGCATACATGATAAAGCTGAAAGTCACCAGCTTTCGCATGTCCAGACGGTGCGCAAAACGCCCGATGATCGGCGACATCAGTACTGGCAAAATACCGACCGGCGCGGACGCCAGACCGGCCCAGGTGGCGGTATATCCGTAGACCTCCTGCAATAGCTGCGGCAGCAATACAATGGCACCGAAGTAGAGCATATAAGCCAGACTGATACACAACACACCGATGGTGAAGTTTCGTGATTTAAACAGGGACAAATCAACGATCGGATGGTCATCGGTCAGCTCCCAGACGACAAGGAAGCACAGCGCGACCACGGCCACGACCGCCAGCACGATAATTTCCGTCGAGTTAAACCAGTCGAGTTCTTTACCCCGGTCGAGCATCACCTGTAAAGCCCCGATACCCAGCACCAGCAGTACTAACCCCACACTGTCGATCGGACGGATCTGCGTGGCGGTCTCGCGCCCCTTCAGCGTTCTGAGCGTCAGGAACACCACGGCCAGACCGATCGGCACGTTGATGAAGAAGATCCAGCCCCAGTGGTAGTTGTCACTGATATACCCGCCGAGGATCGGCCCGCAAATCGGGGCGACAATCACCGTCATCGACCAGAGCGCGAGTGCGGTACTTCGCTTGGCCGGCGGATAGTTATTCAGTAACAGACTTTGTGAAAGCGGGATCAGCGGACCTGCTACCACGCCCTGTACCACACGGAAGAAAATCAGCATTTCCAGGCTGTTGGACATCCCGCACAACCAGGAGGCGAGGGCAAACAGCACGGTGGACCACAGGAACAGTTTGACCTCACCGATGCGTTTTGCCAGCCAGCCGGTGATCGGGATCGAGATGGCATTTGCCACCCCGAACGAGGTGATAACCCAGGTACCCTGTGAGTTCGAGGCACCCAGATTCCCGGCAATGGTCGGGATCGCCACGTTGGCGATGGTAGAGTCCAGCACCTGCATAAAGGTGGCCATAGACAAAGCCACCGTCATCCAGGCCAGCGGGGCGCCTACCAGCGGTTTATTTGCCACAGAGGCCTCCGGATGTTTTAGCCTGCATTAGCATGAATAACGTCAGCAATGATGGCATTAACCGGTGTCAGATCCGGCGTCAGCGCTGAAGTCTGGTACAGCGGTTCACTACGCACTTTATTGGCCAGCACCAGGCCATCACGGTTCTGAGTATCAACCGTCACCAGCGTGGATAACCCGATACGCAGCGGGTGTTCAGCCACTTCCTGATCGTTGAGTTCGATACGTACCGGCAGACGCTGAACCACTTTGATCCAGTTGCCGGTGGCATTCTGCGCCGGTAACAGCGAGAACGCACCGCCGGTGCCCATGTCCATGCCGACCACTTTACCGTGATATTTCACGTCATCGCCGTACATATCGCTGACCACGGTGGCCACCTGACCAATACGCATGTTCGCCAGCTGGGTTTCTTTAAAGTTGGCATCGACCCAGATGTGATGCGCGGGCACCACAGCCATCAGGGACGTTGTCGGGCTGATCTGCTGGCCGATTTGAACAGCACGGCGCGAGACGAAACCGTCAACAGGGCTGCGCACTTTAGTACGTTGCAGGGCAAGCCATGCGTCACGGACCTGAGCGGCGGCCTGCAGAACTTGTGGCTGCTTATCGACCGGGGTATCCAGAATCATCGCCTGATTGGCGTTGTATTGCTGAACAGCGACATCGTATTGCGCTTTTGCGGTATCGACGGCATCACGTGCGTGTTGCAGTTCTTCACGGCCAATCGCATCGACATTTCCCAGCACAATGCGGCGCTTAAGGTCTGTCTGCGCCTGTTGCAGTTGCGTCTGACGCAGCGCGATATTGGCCTGGTATTGCTTACCGTTGATGATCAGCTGATGCGTCTGCCGCACGCTGTTCGCCAGCGCCGTTTTAGCGCGTTCGAACGCCTGCTCAGCATCGGTAGGATCGATGGTCACCAGCACGTCACCTTTTTTTACAAAGTCGGTGCTGTCGAAATTGACATCGGTTACGCTGCCCGACACCTGCGCCATAATCTGCACCTGGTTACCGGCCACATAAGCATCGTCGGTAGACTGGAAATGACGTAATACCAGCAGCCAGTAAAACAGGTAGGCGATGGCAATAATAATGAAAATCCCGGTTAACAAGAGCATCGCGACTTTGCGCGTTTTCTTCTTATTTTTCGGAGCTTGCGGCGTTGCCTGAGTATCGGCATTTGCGCTCATGGTCTTCTCCACACTGAGTCTTTTATTATGATTTTGGATCCGCTGCCGGGGCCTGATAACCTCCCCCAAGCGCACGGACGAGACTGATTTTTGCCTGCATCAACTGACTGCTGGCGGTAAGTTGTGCCTGCTGTTGTTGCAGGAGTGCTGACTGGCTGGTTAACAGCTCATCCCGTCCGATGACGCCAGCGTTGTACCTTGCATCTGAAACGCGATACACCTCTTCCAGCGATTTAGCGGCAGAAGAAGCCTGCTGCAATTGTTCAACGCTGCTTTTCGAGACAGTAATGGCATCCGCAGTTTGCTGGATGGCGTTCAGGATGGTCTGGTTATACGACTCAACGGACTGGTCATATAACGCGGACTCTTCGCCCAGTTTGGAGCGCAACGCACCGGCGTGGAAAATCGGCAGCGAAATCGCCGGTGTGATATTCCAGGCTTTGCTGGCTGCTTCAAAAAGATTCGGGCTGGTGCCGCCGAAGTTGGTGGTCGTCAGACCCCCGAAGGCACTGATAGAAAGGCTTGGATAAAACTCTTTTTTCGCGGCACTGACGCTCTGGGAATAGGACTCCACCAGATCACGCTGTGCGGCGATGTCAGGGCGTTTGCCGAGTAAATCCAGGGTCAGTTCACCTTTGGGTGCCAGCGTGTCGGGTGATGGCAACGCAACGGCATGCAAACCGTCCATCGCGTCCGGACCACGTCCGGCCAGCGCAGAAAGCTGATGTCTCAGCTGTTCAGTTTGCGATTTCAGATTGATGATCTGCTGTTTGGCGCTGTCGGCCTGAGCCTGAGTTTGTTGCGGAATTTCAACGCCGTAGACGCCTGCCTGATATTGCGCTTTGCGCAAATCGGCAAGGTGCTGATTATTATCCACTTCGTGTTGCAGAATATCCTGCAAGGCAAGGTTTGCCTGCAACTGATAATAAGCTGACGCCACCGAACTGGCCAGCGTCAGGGCGGCTTCAGCCTGTTCTGCACGGGCAGAATCCACCTGTGCTTTCGCGGCATTCACCTGATTGCGGTATTTACCCCACCAGTCAAACTCATAGCTCAGATTCAGCCCGAGGCTGTTGCTGCTGTCGTAAATTGGCGCTTCGGGATAGCTGGTCAGAAACGGCGGGATCGTGTTTTTTGCGACACGTTCACGACGCGTTGAACCGTTCAAATCCAGATAAGGGCCATTGGCGGCATCGGCTTCGCCCATCACACTTTGCGCTTCGCGCACCCGTGCGGCTGCCTGACGTAATGATGGCGAGTTCTGCAACGTCGTGGTCATCAGATTATCGAGTTGCGGATCATTAAGACTGCGCCACCACTGGGGACCGATGGTCAGGGAACTGACTTTTGCCTGCTGCAGATGAAGCTGTTGCGTATCGAGCAGCGACGACTGAGGAGCAATATTATTACCGGAAGCGCAGCCGGCCAAAATAAAAACGGCAAACAGCGGCGTAAGCCTCCAGCGAGCTTGGAGTGACATGTGTAGTTTACCTGAACAGAAATCTAGAATTGTTGTAGTGCTGTCGCATCCATCTGATCAAGGCGAGTTAACAGTTTGCGCGTCAGGGTTTCTAACTGCTTCTGTTCATCTGCGTCTAATGTCGACCAGAGAAAATGCAGGCTCTTATGTTGAGGCGGCAGTAACTTTTGAATAAAGGCTTCACCGTCAGCTGTCAGGTGCAAATGCAGACACCGGCGGTCGTTATCGCTTTCACGGCGTTCGATCCATCCGCGCTTTTCCAGCTCATCCGCAATCCGGGTGGCGTTGGTACGTGATGAACCCAGCGCAGAGCTGAGCTCCGAAGGCTGAATACTGTGACTTTCCTGTGCATCAAGGGTGAGCAACGCCATAAACAGCGTTTCATTAATGCCTTGCGCTTTCAGCATCTTATTACGGTTTTCAAGCAATTTACTTTGCATGTGCATACACAGGCGGGTCAGCAAAATTTCCTGATAGGGGAAATCTTTTTGCTTTTTAGCCCGGAAATTTAACATGTTTTCAATTGGCGTGAACGAACTGTCCATATGAGAAGCCTCATTAGTTACGAATGACATAGTAACGACGGTAATTAATAATATCAATGTTATGAATCACCTATTCTTTAGCAATTAGTGTTATTCATAACTCCGGTGAATTATTCGATATTGACTGTAACAGGCGGACTTCGCCCGTTGATTATCCCCCTGATAAAAATGGTCTTCAGCCTGCCATCAGCATCAGCTTGAACACCAGACCGTACGCCACGGCGCCGGTCAGGGTGGCAATAACAATGCTTTTGGTTCGCCAGAAAATCAGTGCCAGCAGAGCAAAACCGGCCAGTGACGGCAGCAGCTTTTGCTGATCGCGCAGAATTTCTGGGGTGCCTGAAACCACCAGCAGCGCACAAATTGATGCGATACCAATGCTGTCGAGTACGCGGGATAACGGGCCACTTTTCAGTGCTGACTTCTGCCGCGAACCCAGGCGCAGAGGCAGATACCGGAACAGGTAATTGACGGTGCCGACGAGCAGACAAACCAAAATGACATCAGTGCTCATCTGAGGTGATCTCCGTGGCAGAAGGGGGAACGGGGCGTTGCAGCAAGGCGGCGAGGCACCCCGCACCCAGGCCGCAGGCGATGGCGGCGGGAATCGACCAGAACAGCAACCCGCCCAGCGCACCGGTCAGTGAGGCGACAAACACTCCACTCTGCTGGCGCTTAAAGGCCGCGAGCAGGAAACTCAGGAACAGCGCCGGTAACATAAATCCGAGTGCGGCTTCGATGGCGGGGAAATCTTCCAGCGGACCATTACCAAACAGCGCACCCACTGCGGTGCCAAAAACCCATGAAAGCCATGATGACAGCGCAATGCCGCACATCCAGTTTTCGCTCCAGCTACGTTTATTGCGGATCAGTTTGGCCGTTGCGGCAGCAAAGACTTCGTCCGTCAGGCCGAATGCCCAAAGCGCGGTTTTTTTGCCAGAGAGTTTTCCCACAATACGATTGCGCAGTGAAGGACCATACAGCACATGCCGCACATCCATCGCCATCACTGTCAGGGCGGAAACCCATAACGACATGCCTGCACTGAGCAACGCGGTGATCACAAACTGGCTGGCGCCAGCGTAGATAAGAATGGAAAACAGCAGACTTTCAGAAGGGGTGAAACCCAGTTTGACGGCGCTGAGACCGAATGCAAAAGCGATGGGCAGATAACCCATCACGATAGGGAGGCTATCGGTAATACCTTGTGCGAAAGTGGAAACACGAACGGGGTCGGGTGCTTCGAGATCTGGATTGGTTTGCATGGGTGTTTAAAACATTGTGAAACCGGATGGTTGCCGGCAAATAATTCATGGCGTAAACATTACCAGACTGTAAGTATTGTTGACACCCTTTGGTTCAAATAAATTTCTTTAATGACTATTCGCAAGCTAATCAGGAGGAGTGATGGTTCCCTCCTGATGTAGTTTCGTACGTTATCAGGCCAGGGTGTATTGATGTCCTTTCCACCAGACCAGTAAATTCAGCACGCACATGACAGTACCCGCTGCTGAGACCCCGTACCAACCCGCCGCCTGATAAGCCGAAGCAGACACCAGTGACCCCACCGCACCCCCGATAAAGTATGTCGTCATGTAACCCGCTGTCAGGCGGTTACGCGCTTCCGGCATCGTTTTATAGATAACGCTTTGATTGGTGATGTGGACGCCCTGAACCGAAAGGTCCAAAACGATGATACCGATAATCAGTGAGATCACCGAATATTGCCCATATGCAATCGCTGCCCAGGATAGCAACAGCAGGATCAGACCCGCCGTGGTGGTCAGATGGGCTTTGCCTTTATCCGCCAGATTCCCTGCGCGGGTGGCTGCCAGCGCACCCGCCGCACCCACCAGACCAAACAGGCCGATAACCCCTTCGGAATAGTGATACGCCGGGCCCGCGAGCAGGAATGCCATCGAGGTCCAGAGAATGCTGAAGTTGGCGAAACAGAACATGCCTATCAGCGCACGGGTGCGTAAAACTGGCGTACGGATGAAGAGTGTGAAAATAGATTTCAGTAACTGCGGGTAATTGAGATCGGTTTTCTGCTGGTGCTTTGGCAATTTACGCCACAACACCAGCGCCATCACGACCATCAACGCACTGGCGACCCAGTACACCGTCCGCCAGCCTCCCAGTGATGCCAGCGCACCCGCGACGGTACGTGCCAGCAGGATCCCCAGTAACAGGCCAGACATAATCAGTCCGACGACTTTACCGCGACGCTCCGGTTCTGCCAGCGTGGCAGCCAGCGGCACCAGAATTTGTGCCACTACCGAGAACAATCCGGTGAGCGCCGTCCCGATCAGCATGATGGTCAGCGTGGGCGCCATCGCAGTAATCAGAAGACCTGCAGCAGAAAGTAACGTCATCAGCACAATCAGACTGCGGCGTTCAAACATATCGCCGAGCGGCACGATAAACATCAGGCCACAGGCGTAACCGAGCTGCGCCACCGTGACGATAAATCCGGCCTGATTCACCGACAGGCTGAACGCCCGGGCGATGGTTTCCAGCAGCGGTTGTGGATAATAGTTACTGGCGACGGCAAGCCCGGTGGCCACTGCCATCAGAATAATCAGCGCCGGGCTGAGTGGAGAATGTGCTGTAGTTTTTTTCATAATATGAATAAACGTATCTTATTGAAGGAGCAGAGGAAAGCGAAAGGTAATTATCGTTTTGGTTGAAATATTAAACCAATGAATAGTTTTCATGGCAACTATTTGGTTTTGTAATGGACATTTTCTTCACAAAAAACGGGCGGAGATTTCTCCCCGCCCGCTGGCCTGACTGAATCTGATGTAGCGTTATTTCGCTGCAGCAGCCGCTTCTTTTACCCAGCCGTCGAACTGCTCCTGGTGGGCTTTGATCCAGCCGTCGGTTTGTGCGTCGATATCGGCTTCTGAATTTTTACCGGCATGCATGGCAGCATTCTGCGCATTGATGTCTTTCAGCGGCAGTTTCATGATGGCAAACAGTTTCGCCGCCGCCGGGTTTTTCTCAGCCCAGGCTTTGTTCGCCACGATGTGCATGGTGCTCACCGGGAAACCATAGTTCTTACCGTTTGGCAGTGTGGTATCGGCATTTTTATCACCCGGTACGACAGAGAACGGTACCTGCATCCACAACACGTCTTTGCCAGGAACCAGCACATTGCTGACCCAGTATGGCGTCCAGGTGTAATAGAAGATCGGTTTACCTTCTTTGTAACGCGTGATGGTGTCGGCGATCATTGCAGAATAGTTACCCTGATTGTGGGTCACGGTATCTTCCAGGCCGTAGGCTTTCAGCTGTTCATTCAGTGCCGCTTCACAACCCCAACCCGGTGTACAACCGGTCAGATCGGCTTTACCGTCGCCGTTGGTATCAAACAACTTAGCCAGTTTCGGGTCTTTCAACTGCTCAATATTGGTGATGTGATATTTCTCAGCAGTTTTCTTATCGATTAACCAGCCCTGCGCCGCGCCGGTCACATAAGTCCCTTCGCGGTAAAATACCTTATCGCCCCCGGCGGCTTTGTACATTTCATCGTGCAGCGGTGACCAGTTGACGGCGGTGAATGTCGCATCTCCGGCCGCAATGGTGGTGTAGCCGACGTTATAATCGACTTCGCGGATTGGCTGTACATCGTAGCCCAGTTTTTCCAGCGCTTTATTCACCAGCTCAGTCTGAAATGTCTCTTCGCTGATGGTGCTCTGAATTGGCGTCACGGTGACACCTTTACCCGGCAGTTCGGCAGCGAATGGGGTTGCTGTTGCAAATGTGGTGAGGGCGGCAACGGCCCAGAGTCCTGTCTTTTTCATCATTACCTCAGTTTTTATCATGTGTTATTTTGCTGCGGCGGCAGCTTCTTTGATCCAGCCATCGAAGGTCGCCTGATGCGCTTTGATCCAGCCATCAACGTGCTGCCGGATATCATCTGAAGACGATTCCCCTTCATGCATCCGCAGGTTCTGTGCATTAACGTCGGCCAGCGGCAATTTCATGATGGCGAACAGTTTCGCTGCTGCCGGGTTTTTCTCAGCCCAGGCTTTGTTCGCCACGATGTGTTCGTTGTTGACCGGGAAGCCGTAGTTCTTACCGTTCGGCAGCGTGGTATCGAGATCTTTCTGCGAACCCGGATTTGCCGAGAACGGCACGGTCAGCCAGACCACGTCTTTGCCCGGTTTCATCTCGTTGCTGACCCAGTAAGGCGTCCAGGTGAAGTACAGAACCGGCTTACCGGATTTAAACCGGGTAAGGGTGTCGGCAATAATGGCCGAATAATTGCCCTCGTTTTGCGTCACGGTATTGCTCAGTCCGTAAGCTTTGATTTGGGTATTGATTACCTGGCCGCAGACCCAGCCCGGATTACAGCCCGCCATATCAGCTTTGCCGTCACCGTCTTCGTCAAACAGTCTGGCGATTTTCGGGTCTTTCAACTGCGACAAATCGTGGATGTGGTACTTGTCGGCGGTTTTTTTGTCGATCAGATAGCCTTGTGCTGCGCCGCTGATATAAGTGCCCTGACGGTAGAACTTCTGGTCGCCACCGGCTGCGTTATACATGTCTTTTTGCAGCGGCTCCCAGTTCACCGCCATGTAGGTGGAATCGCCGCTGGCGATGGCGGTATACGCGACGTTGTAATCCACTTCGCCGGTTTGCTGAACGTCGTAGCCCAGTTTTTCCAGCGCGCGGTTAACCAGTTCGGTCTGGAAAGTTTCTTCTGCAATGGTGCTTTGCAACGGTTTGACGACCACGCCTTTACCCGGTAAATCGGCAGCGAACGTTGTTGAGGATGTGACGAGTATGCTCAGGGCTAGTGCCCAAATAGGCGTTGTGCGCATGGTGAACCCTTATTTCTTTTCCTCTTTATCATTCAGGTTGCCTCTGCGTTGGCTGCCCGAATGTTTTTGAGGATTGTTTATGAATACCTAAGAGTGGACTGCGTTGTTTTAGCTGTTGAGTGTTCCCGGCAGCGGACCGCCGGGAAAAATGCAGGATGTGAATCAGGCTTTCCTGGTGAAAGGCTTCATCACCAGACCGACAGGGCCACGGGTGAACCAGCGGTGACCGCCTTTGCTGCGGCTGTCGCGACCCATCGACTGGGTAAGACGGTCGAGAATAATGGCGAGAATAACGATACCCGCGCCACCCACTGATGCCAGACCCATATCCAGACGTCCGATACCACGCAGTACCATCTGGCCAAGCCCGCCTACGGCGATCATGGAGGCGATAACCACCATCGACAGCGCCAGCATCAGCGTCTGGTTAATCCCGGCCATAATGGTCGGCATAGCCAGCGGTAGCTGAACTTTAAACAGCATCTGTCGCGGGCTTGAACCAAAGGATTTGGCTGCTTCAATCAGATCTTCCGGAACCTGATTAATACCCAGAATGGTCAGACGCACCACCGGTGGCAGGGCGAAGATGATTGTCACCACGACGCCTGGCACGTTCCCGATACCAAACAGCATAACGATCGGCACCAGATACACGAACGCCGGTGTGGTCTGCATGGCATCAAGCAACGGCCGTATAATTTTGGCCGCCTTCTGACTGCGTGCCAGCCAGATACCGAGGGGTAGCCCTATCAAAATACAGAAAAACAGAGACGTCAGAACCAGCGCCAGTGTCACCATGGCCTGTGACCAGGCACCGATTGCGCCAATAAGCACCAGCGAAACCAGCGTGGCGGCACCCATGCCGAAACCGGCCATTTGCCAGGCAAGCAAGGCGAAGACCAGGATCGCAATCGGCGCGGGGAGGGATTCCAGACCGTGCTGGAAACCACTCAGGACGAAATCGACCGGAACACGGATCCCCTGGAATACCGGACGGAAGTTGCCCACCAGCCAGTCGATCCCTTCCGTGACCCAGCGGTCGAGCGGGATCAGCGTGCTGTGAAACGGATCGAGAACATTAAAATGCTGATGATGTTCCGGCGCGACGCTCAGCCAGTCGTTGGTCTGGGCCGCGGCGTGATGTGTGGCGTCCGGTGTGCTGGTCGCGGCATCGCTGCCGCCGCCCCACGGATCACTGCTGCCCGCATCGGCCGGTGCGGCAGAGGTTGCGGCGTCAGCGTGCGGTGCGACACCGCCACTGGCGTTATCAGCACTCCACGGATCCACGGAAGGATCAAGAGCCTGTGCCTGAGCGGCCTGAGCGTGTTGTGTAATGGTGTTATTTAGGATTGAAGTGCTCATTCGTTACCCCCTTCTTTGTCCAGAGCCTGAAGTAGCATGGCTTTGGAAATAATGCCGATATAGTTATTGTCCTCATTGATAACCGGCACGGCGCAAGGCGCAGCGGCAACGTGAGAGATCAGTTCACTGAGCGGCATATCCGCCTGTACGGCTGCCGGCGATTCCAGCAGGGCACTTTCCAGCGACTGATTGGCTTTCAACGCAGTTTTCAGGGATTCAATCGACACCACGCCGATAAATTTCTGACCACGTTCAAGCACATAACCATATTCGCGGTCTTCATCTTCGAGCAACTTGAGCGCGGCACGCGGACCAAAACCGGGGGTTTTACGAATAAGCGCGCCACGACGACGGGCAATGTCTTTGGCGCTGAAGACCTGACTGATATCGACACCACGGAAGAACGTGCGAACGTAGTCATTGGCCGGATTATTAAGAATGTCTTCCGGCGTGCCGACCTGCACCACTTCGCCGCCCTGCATAATAGCGATACGGTCACCGATACGCATGGCTTCGTCCAGATCATGAGAAATGAACACGATGGTGCGCTGATGCTGAGCCTGAAGCTTCACCAGCTCATCCTGCATTTCAGTACGAATTAACGGATCGAGTGCGGAGAAAGCTTCATCCATCAGCAAAATGTCAGGGTTGTTGGCCATCGCCCGGGCTAAACCGACACGCTGACGCATCCCGCCTGACAATTCATCCGGATAAGAATTGGCATAGTTTTCCAGCCCGACCTGACGCAATGCGTCAATCGCTTTGGCGTTGCGCTCTTCCACCGGCACGCCGGCCAGTTCCATACCAAACGCAGTGTTATTCAACACGGTCAGGTGTGGCATCAGCGCAAAGGACTGAAACACCATACTGATTTTACTGCGACGTACCTGGCGTAATTTTGCTTCTGAGATTTTGGCGATATCTTCGCCGTCGATCAGGACTTCGCCGCGGGTGGGCTCTATCAGACGATTGAGAAGGCGTACCATGGTGGATTTACCTGAACCGGATAACCCCATGATGACGAAAATCTCGCCTTCTTCAATGGCCAGACTGGCATTCTTAACGCCAAGTGAAAGACCGGTTTTCTCAAAAATTTCTTCTTTACCCTTACCTGCGTCAATCATCTTGAAAGCGCGATCCGGATTTTCACCAAATACCTTATAAAGATTCTTTACTTCGATTTTAATTGCCATGCAATGTGCATTCCTTGGATATAAATAGCCGTATCGGCTCGATGTCTAGTTTTTGTGTTGGACCGTATAGGATTTTGCCTGTAACGAAATAGTGAACGCGTTATAC
>NZ_JAFMOS010000570.1 GCF_019049755.1 Rahnella perminowiae | reverse complement strand
TCTATATTTTGTCCACTGACCGTAATTCAGGCTCAGGATTTGTCTGATATCGTTTCAGTACTGAAAAATCTATTCTTACAGATTAGGCGGTAATGAACCCAGACAGAAGGCACGAGGGCAAACAGGATGACGAAATGAAGATTAAACCCGATGATAATTGGCGTTGGTATTTTGATACGCAACATGACCGGCTTATGCTGGATCTCGCCAATGGTATGATTTTCCGTTCCCGTTTCCCCGCTAAAATGCTAACCCCTGATGCCTTTGGAAATATGTCATTTTGTGTCGATGATGCGGCGCTCTATTTTGATTTTGAAGAACAGTGCAAACATATTCGTCTCGCGGCTGAACAACGTGCTGAATTAGTGTTGAATGCTTTAGTCGCTTACCGTTTTTTAAAACCGCTGATGCCAAAGAGCTGGCATTTTAGTCAGCAGATGCGTCCTTTCCAGCCCGCTAACGGTCAGCTTGCTCAGGTGCAGGTGATGGAAAGCGGTGAACAGGCCACGTTGCTGGTAGTGGAATCGGGTGATAATGCCAGTCTGTGCCTGCTGGCGCAGGAGCGACTGACGGTGGCAGGGCGTGGCATGGTGCTGGGTGACGCAATCAAAGTGATGCATGACCGGTTAATGCCAGCGGCATTCCGGGTCGACAGTGATGTCTACGATCAGGCAGTATAAATTACCCTTCATATTTCAAGTTGCAGATGCGTTGGCTGCGCACAGTCACCCGAATCACTTACCTGTGTAAGCTCATCGGGATTCCTTCTCTTGCCGTTTTCCTGTCACCCGACCTATTTTGGGTAATTGCGGAATATTTTTAGCCGAGCACGATATCCGAGGCCGGAATACAGCTGCACGACAATATCGTTCCGTCTTTTCCCACCGCACTCTCTTTCAGCGGCGAGACTTTCCCTGCTTTCAACGTCATTCTGCATGCGCCACAAATTCCGGCACGACAGGAATAGGGGATACGTAATCCTTGTAATTCCAGCTGTTCGAGCAAAATCTGCTGATTATTGCCGGTAAACTGCGTTCCCTGATAATCAATACTGATGTTCTGTGCGGTGGTTTTTGGTGCTTGCACATTTTCAATAACGTCGCCTGCGCTATACGGACGTGGCGGCTTGGTTGCCAGCACCTGAACACTGTCGCCTGTGCGTATCACGCCACCGTTGCGGGCGATCATGTTTTGACCAAAATCCACATCGCCGTCGCTGGCTGTACGGTAGCCCTGCAAGGTTCTCAGGGGTTCGCCACGCGGATGTTTGCGACCTTTTTCAATGCTGACAGTGGTCAGGATACAACGGCTGCATGGTTTCACCAGATCAAAAACAACGTCCCCGATGCGTATCGTCTGCCAGGTGTCTTCGGCATAGGCTGGCGCGTCGCTGACCACGATGTTTGGGCGGAACTGTTCAATCCTGACCCCGCCCGGGCAGCGGTGCTGTAAATCCTGCATCGAGGCTTCATTGATGAGCAAATACGGGAATCCGTCAGCGAACGACAGCGGCACTTCCGGATGTTTTTTCACCCGGCGTGTGGGTTCTTCGCCAACCCAGCGCAACTGTACGTCATGATTTAAATAACCCGTTAACCAGCGATTTACAGGTTCCGGCGCGATGAGTGAGGTAAACTGATTGCCCCAGACTTCTGTCGGCGAACTAACGCCTGCGAAATCTCGAAATTTGACGGTGATACTTTCGCCTTCCGGGGCTGAAATCATCAGACCATCGGGTAATAAAACCGGCGTGAACAGGACCAGATTCGGATACTGGCGGGCTGTAATGAACATGCCTTGCGGATCGGTAATCATGAACTGGCGATCAAACGCCAGACCGGTTGCCGTAACCAGCGAGTGTGAAACCTGCAGGCCACGCATTGATTTGACCGGATGAACAAATAAACGTGAAAGAATGGGCACTGAAGACTGCCTCTCAGCATGTAAAGTCTTATGAACAACCAGAGACTTTATGACAAGAGGCGGGGATTAGCTATAATGCGCAACAATTTTATTTTTGGTGATATGTCGATATGAACTCTTTGTTTGCCAGCACGGCGCGTGGACTGGAAGAACTGTTAAAAAGCGAACTGGAAACGCTGGGTGCGCAAGCCTGCAAAGTTGTGCAGGGAGGGGTGCATTTTGAAGGTGACGATCGCCTGCTATACCGCAGCTTACTTTGGAGCCGTCTGGCTTCGCGCATCCTGTTACCGCTGAACGAATTTAAGGTTCACAGCGATCTGGATCTGTATCTCGGCGTGATGGCGATTGACTGGCCGTCCGTCTTTGGCGTGGAAAAAACCTTCGCCGTGCATTTCAGCGGTCTGAATGACGAAATCCGTAACAGCCAGTACGGCGCATTGAAAGTGAAAGACGCCATCGTCGACAGCTTTACCCGCAAAATGGATGAACGGCCGAATGTGGCGAAACAGCAACCGGATATCCGCGTAAACGTCTTCCTGCAACGTGATACTGCCAGCGTCGCACTGGATCTCAGCGGCGAAGGCCTGCATCAGCGTGGCTACCGTGACCTGACCGGCCAGGCACCGCTGAAAGAAAACCTGGCGGCGGCTATTGTTATGCGTTCCGGCTGGCAGGCAGGTACGCCGATGGTCGATCCGATGTGCGGTTCCGGTACGTTACTGATCGAAGCGGCAATGATCGCTGCCGATCGCGCGCCGGGTTTGCATCGCCAGCACTGGGGGTTTACCGGCTGGAACAAATTTGACGCAGAATTGTGGCGCGAACTGACGGCGGAAGCGCAGGTGCGTACCCGCCGTGCCGTGCAGGAAACGACATCCCGTTTCTTCGGTTCTGATATCGACCGTCGTGTAATCGAAATGGCGCGTGCCAACGCCCGCCGTGCCGGTGTTGCCGAGCTGATTAGCTTCGAAGCGGCAGAAGTCGGGAAACTGGTGAATCCGCTGCCGGAAGGCCCGGCAGGTACCGTAATCAGTAATCCGCCATACGGCGAGCGTCTGGAAAGCGAACCTGCCTTGATTGCGCTGCATAATATGCTTGGCCGCATTATGAAGACTCAGTTCGGTGGCTGGCAGCTGTCGCTGTTCAGTGCGTCACCGGAATTGCTGAGCTGTCTGCAACTGCGTGCTGAACGCCAGTTCAAAGCTAAAAATGGCCCGCTGGAATGTGTGCAGAAAAACTATCAGCTGGCAGAAAACCCGACGGGTGCGGCCGGTACGCAAATGGCGGAAGATTACGCTAACCGCCTGCGTAAGAACGTCAAAAAACTGGAAAAATGGGCCAAACAGCAGGGGATTGAATGTTATCGCCTGTATGACGCCGATTTGCCAGATTACAACGTCGCGGTTGACCGTTACGGCAGCAAAGTTGTGGTGCAGGAGTACGCGCCACCAAAAACCGTCGACGCGCAAAAAGCCCGTCAGCGCTTGTTCGACGTGATAAACGCCACCCTTTCTGTGCTGGATATTTCATCCAGCCAGCTGATCCTGAAAACCCGTGAGCGCCAGAAAGGCACCAGTCAGTATGAAAAACTCGCGCAAAAGGGCGAGTTCCTGCTGGTCGAAGAATTCAACGCTAAACTGTGGGTTAACCTCACGGATTACCTCGATACGGGTTTATTCCTTGATCACCGCATCGCACGTAAAATGTTGGGTGAAATGAGCAAAGGTAAAGATTTCCTTAACCTGTTTGCTTATACCGGCACCGCGAGTGTTCATGCCGGTTTGGGCGGCGCGCGCAGCACAACCACTGTAGATATGTCCCGCACTTATCTGGAATGGGCAGAAAAGAATCTGCGTGCTAACGGTCTGACTGGCCGTCAGCATCGTCTGATCCAGGCGGATTGCCTCTCTTATCTGGGCATGTGTGACGAACAGTTCGATGTGATCTTTATCGATCCACCGACCTTCTCTAACTCGAAACGTATGGCCGACAGTTTTGACGTACAGCGTGATCATCTGGCTCTGATGAAAGATCTGAAACGCATTTTACGTCGCAACGGCACTATTATGTTCTCCAACAACAAGCGCGGTTTCCAGATGGATCTCGAAGGACTGAGTAAACTGGGGCTGAGCGCGAAAGAAATCACCAGCCAAACCCTGTCACAGGATTTTGCCCGTAATCGTCAAATTCATAACTGCTGGCTGCTCTCCCATGCCGGCGAGGAAAAATAAAGTTTATGTCGTTAATTAGTATGTCAGGTGCCTGGCTGTCATTCAGTGACTCGCCGCTGTTGGATAACACCGAATTACACATCGAGCCGAATGAGCGTGTCTGTCTGGTCGGCCGTAACGGCGCCGGTAAATCGACGCTGATGAAAATTCTGAACCGCGAAGTACCGCTTGATGACGGGCGTATCGTGTACGAGCAGGATTTGATTGTGGCGCGTCTGCAACAAGATCCGCCACGCAATGTAGAAGGCACCGTGTTTGATTTCGTCTCAGAAGGCGTATTCGAGCAGGCTGAACATCTGAAGGCGTATCACGCCATTTCGCATCTGGTCGAAACCGACCCGAGCGAAAAGAATATGAATAAACTGGCCCAGGTCATGGAGATCCTTGATCACCAGGGTCTGTGGCAACTGGACAGCCGTATCAACGAAGTGCTGTTGAAACTGGGTCTGGATGCGGATACTGAGCTGAAATCGCTCTCCGGCGGCTGGCTGCGTAAAGCAGCGCTTGGCCGTGCGCTGGTCAGTGCGCCGCATATTTTGTTGCTCGACGAACCCACGAACCACCTGGATATCGAAAGCATTGCGTGGCTGGAAGATTTCCTGAAAGAATTCCAGGGCAGCATTATCTTCATTTCCCATGACCGTTCCTTTATCCGCAATATGGCCACGCGCATTGTCGATCTCGATCGTGGCAAACTGGTGTCTTATCCGGGCAATTATGAAGCCTATCTGCTGGCCAAAGAAGAAGCGTTACGCGTTGAAGAGCTACAGAATGCTGAGTTTGATAAAAAACTGGCGCAGGAAGAAGTGTGGATCCGTCAGGGGATCAAAGCCCGTCGTACCCGCAACGAAGGTCGTGTCCGTGCATTGAAAGCCCTGCGCCGTGAGCGTTCAGAACGCCGCGAAGTGATGGGCACAGCGAAAATGCAGGTGGTCGAAGCCGCAAGTTCCGGCAAGATTGTCTTTGAAATGGAAGACGTTTATTACAGTGTCGCTGGCAAACAACTGGTGAGCAACTTCTCTGCGCAGGTCATGCGCGGTGATAAAATTGCGCTGATTGGCCCGAACGGCTGTGGTAAAACCACATTGCTGAAACTGATGTTAAGTAAGATTCAGGCAGACAGCGGCCGTGTTCACTGTGGCACGAAACTGGAAGTGGCGTATTTCGATCAGCATCGTGCTGAACTTGATCCTGAACGGACCGTGATGGATAACCTGGCTGAAGGTAAGCAGGAAGTGATGGTGAATGGCCGTGCACGCCACGTGCTGGGCTACTTGCAGGACTTCCTGTTCCACCCGAAACGCGCCATGACACCGGTGAAAGCGCTGTCAGGCGGTGAACGTAACCGTCTGCTGCTGGCAAAATTATTCCTGCGCCCAAGTAACCTGTTGATCCTCGATGAACCGACCAACGACCTGGATGTGGAAACCCTCGAGCTCCTGGAAGAGATGATCGACAGCTATCAGGGCACGGTCATGCTGGTGAGCCATGACCGTGAATTCGTGGATAACTCGGCAACAGAATGCTGGATTTATGAAGGCGACGGCGTGATCAACAGCTATGTGGGCGGTTACCATGATGCGCAGCATCAGCGCCGTCACCAGAAGCCAATCCGTCAGGCGGTTGCTACGGAAAATAAACCCGCGGCACAACCTAAGGCAGAACAGGCCAAACGTGTTGCGAATAAGCTCAGCTATAATCAGCAACGTGAACTGGAGCAGTTGCCGTCGCAAATCAGCACGCTGGAAGAAAAAATCAGTGCTTTGCAACAGCAAATGAGCGATGCGAATTTCTTCACCCTTCCTCATGAAGAAACTCAGCAGGTACTTACCGCTTTTGCTGCCGCAGAACTTGAGTTAGAGCAGGCGTTTGAACGTTGGGAAGCGCTGGAAGCACAGAAGAACGCTTAATACTGCATCATGATGGGCAGCCGGACAAAGGGAAGACCGGCTGCCGATATTCGTTGTCTTTTCGCTGTTGAGGAGCTGATAGTGTGTTCTGACGCCCATGCCCATGGCCCGCACATTTTATGCCCCCAATGCGACATGCTGGTGGCAATACCTGGCCTGAACATCGGGCAAAAAGCGGTGTGTCCCCGTTGCCACACTACGCTGACATCCCGCTGGAATGAGCCCCGCAGACGTCCGGTCGGTTACGCCATCAGTGCATTATTCATGCTTTTGCTGGCCAACCTCTTTCCTTTCGTCAATATGAATGTCGCCGGGCTGAGCAGTGAAGTCACTCTGGTGCAAATCCCCCAGGTT
This sequence comes from Rahnella perminowiae, assembly GCF_019049755.1. Taxonomy (GTDB): domain Bacteria; phylum Pseudomonadota; class Gammaproteobacteria; order Enterobacterales; family Enterobacteriaceae; genus Rahnella; species Rahnella perminowiae. The sequence continues at coordinate 14,628 of NZ_JAFMOS010000570.1, read as the reverse complement.
CTGGTTTCAGAAGACTACGCCAGTATGGCCTCGTTATTCATGATCGTGGTGCAACTGCTCCCGGCGATCTGCATGCTGTCAATTATCGTGCTTTGTCAGGGCATTAATATTCCGGTTCATTGGAAAGTCAGTATTGCCCGTACATTGTTCCGGCTGAAAAGCTGGTGCATGGTGGAAATTTTCCTTGCCGGCGTGCTGGTCAGTTTTGTGAAACTCATGGCTTATGGCGACGTCGGCGTGGGCACCAGCTTTTATCCTTACGTCCTGTTTTGCCTTCTGCAATTACGTGCCTTTCAGTGCACTGATCGCCTGTGGATGTGGCAGCATATCGAACCAGCCCCGGCGGTCATTCAGCCAGTGCGCGTTGGCGAAAGCGGGCTGCGTCAGGGGCTGCGATCCTGTCATTGTTGTATGGCGATTTTACCGGTTGATCAGAAAGAATGTGATCGCTGTAAAACCCGTGGATATGCACGGCGTAAAAATAGTCTGCAGTGGACAATGGCACTGCTGGTGACCTCTGTTTTGCTCTATATTCCGGCAAATCTGCTGCCTATCATGATCACTCAGGTACTGGGTAATCCGATGCCGTCTACGATTATGGCCGGTGTGGTGCTCTTATGGAGTGATGGTTCCTATCCCGTGGCGCTGGTGATTTTGATCGCCAGTATTATGGTGCCCACGCTCAAAATGATCGCTATTGCCTGGCTATGCTGGGATGCGAACAGTAATAAAGAGATCGACAGGGAACGATTGCATGTCATTTACGAGGTGGTGGAGTTCGTTGGCCGCTGGTCAATGATCGACGTGTTTGTTATTGCGGTACTGGCGGCGCTGGTGAGAATGGGGCAACTGATGAGTATTTACCCCGATATTGGCGCGCTGCTTTTCGCCAGTGTAGTTATTCTCACCATGTTTGCCGCAACGACATTTGACCCAAGGCTCATTTGGGATCGTGCTGGAATGAAGTCTACAAAGGAGCCACAAGATGGCAGGAAATAACATGGCAGAGCACGACGGAACTGCCAAGGTAGAAAAAATTAAACGCTGGTCGCCGGTGTGGATCGTACCGATCGTCACTGCGCTGATTGGTGCGTGGATCCTGTTTTATCATTACAGCCATCAGGGCCCGGAAGTCACACTGATCACCACCACCGCTGAAGGCATCGAAGGTGGCAAAACTACCATCAAAAGCCGTAACGTTGATGTCGGTAAAGTAGAATCGGTAACGCTGAGCGATGATTTACAACAAGTCATCATTAAAGCGCGGCTGAATACCGGTATGGAAAAAATGCTGCGTGAAGACTCTGTCTTCTGGGTAGTGAAACCGCAGATAGGGCGCGAAGGCATTTCCGGACTGGGCACGTTATTATCCGGCGCTTATATCCAGTTGCAGCCAGGTAACAAAGGTGGAGAAAAAACAGAATATAAACTGGATGATTCACCGCCGCTGGCTTCGCCGGATGCGAAAGGGATCCGCGTGATCCTGGAAAGCGAACGTTCAGGCCAACTGAATCCCGGTGACCCGGTGCTGTTCCGGGGGTTCCAGGTTGGTACAGTGGAAACCAGCCATTTTGATCCGAAAGCACGTAACATTAAATACCAGCTTTTCATCCGTGCGCCTTACGACACACTGGTGACTGACAATGTCCGTTTCTGGAAAGACAGCGGCGTAAACTTTGACATGTCTGCCGCCGGCATGCGTGTCGAAATGGGCTCCCTGACGACCTTATTCAGCGGCGGCGTCAGCTTTGATATTCCAAATGGCTGGACGCAGGGCAATGAAGCCAAAGATGGCGACAATTATAAGCTCTTCGATGATCAAAAAAGCATTCAGGAATCACTGTATACCCGTCACATGGATTACGTGATGTTCTTCTCAGATTCTGTTCGTGGTCTGCAACCCGGCGCACCGGTTGAATTCCGCGGTATTCGTCTGGGGACGGTGGCCGAAGTGCCTTATCCGATGAATGTTCTTAACCAGCAGATGTCGGATGATTACCGTATTCCGGTGCTGATCCGCATTGAGCCAGATCGCTTTGCTCAACTGTTGGGCAGTAATTTCAATATTGAAGATCATATCCGTGACGGTATTGCGCATGGCCTGCGTGGCTCAATGAAATCCGCCAACCTGTTAACGGGGGCGATGTATATCGATCTGGATTTCTATCCGAATGAGAAACCGTGGAAAGGGCCGCTGGAAATCGCCGGGAATAAATTATTGCCGACCGTGAGCGGAGGCTTTGCGCAGATTCAGCAGAAGCTGATGACCACGCTCGATAAGATCAATAATCTGCCAATCGAACCGATGATGCGTGAAGCGACAAGTACGCTGGCGGAAAGTCAGAGAACAATGAAGGCAACGCAAAAAACGATTGAATCTCTGAACGCGATTGTCAGCAGTAAAGAAATGAAAAATCTGCCACAGGATATGCAGCAGACACTTATCCAGCTGAACCGCAGCCTGAAAGGCTTCCAGCCAGGTTCACCGGCGTACGGCAATCTGGTCGGTGATATGCAGAGCCTGGATAAAACTCTGCGTGAGCTGCAACCGGTATTGAAAACGCTGAACCAGAAAAGTAATGCACTGATTTTCGCCGCCCCAGGGCAAGATGATCCTCAGCCGAAGAAGGCCAAATAATGATGAAATGGATACCTGTCGTCTTAGCATTATTCCTGACTGCCTGTAGCAGCAGTGATCAGAAAACTTACTACCAGTTGCCCGTGCTAAACAGCACTGCGACAACCGGCAGCGCGATGTCAACGGGCGCCGTACAACGGCACCTGTGGGTTGAGCGGGTGAGTGTTGCTGATTATCTTGCAGGTTCCGGGCTGGTGTATCAGACCAATGATGTGCAGTACACACTGACCCAGAATAATCTCTGGGCCAGTCCGCTGGATCAACAGCTTCACCAGGCGCTGGTTACCTATTTACGCCGTGACTTGCCGGGCTCGCTGGTTTCCTCACAGGCGGCCAATACCGATGATCAGGATGTACTGAATGTTAATGTGACCGGTTTCCATGGTCGTTACGATGGGATTGTCGTGGTCAGCGGTAGCTGGAGCCTGACACGAGACGGCCAGGTCATTCAGCGTGATTTCGCCCTGAATCTCAGGCAAACCGAAGATGGATATGATGCACTGGTCAGAACGCTGGCAGCGGGGTGGCAGCAAGAAGCGGGCCAGATCGCCGCGCAAATAAGATGACGTTTTTTTAAACTTAATATTTTTTAAGCTAAACGTAAAAAATCCCGGTTTCTGATTTAACAGAGGCCGGGATTTTTTTATGGTGATCAGCCAGATGGGAAACCGACCGGCACGATTAGCTCGCGCGCAATCCAATAATATAGCTCACCAATGTGACATTGGCGTGAATTTTGCGCATTGACCTCCCTACATAATGCAGCTATTTGTTAGATGTGGACGCAGAAGCGGACCACTGTTTTCTTTCCACCTGACCTGAATAATGAGGGATACAAGGCATGAAGAGACAAAAACGCGATCGCCTGGAACGGGCACAATCACGTGGATATCAAGCAGGTATTGGCGGGCGCTCAAAAGAGATTTGTCCGTACCAATCGTTAGATGCCCGATCACATTGGCTCGGGGGTTGGCGACAAGCCATGGAGGACAGGGCTGTTACCGCTTAAGCGACTCCCCTGTCAGAATAAGGAATAACCTCCGCTGCGCGCGGAGGTTTTTGTTTCTGCGAAAAATAAAGGTTTTTCATCTTTGCGACAGACGTAAAAAAGGCGAGCCCTGAGGCTCACCCTTTCTTCAGACGTTGTATCGGACTTTTTAGAAAGCCGCAGCGTCTTTGAACAAACCCACTTTGAGGTCAGTTGCGGTATAAATCACAACGCCGTCAACCAGCACTTCACCATCAGCGACGCCCATGATCAGTTTACGGTTGATAACACGTTTGAAATTGAGGCGGTAGGTGACCAGTTTTGCCGTTGGCAGAACCTGACCCGTGAATTTAACTTCACCCACACCCAATGCGCGGCCTTTGCCTTCACCACCGAGCCAGCCCAGATAGAATCCGACCAACTGCCACATGGCGTCCAGACCCAGACAACCCGGCATTACCGGGTCGCCGATAAAGTGACAACCAAAGAACCACAGATCAGGGTTGATATCTAATTCAGCTTCAACATAGCCTTTGCCATGGGTGCCGCCGTCTTCTTGCATCTTTACGATACGATCCATCATCAGCATATTGCCTGATGGTAATGGAGGGCCGCCAGCACCGAACAGTTCACTGCGGCCAGAAGCTACGAGGTCTTCTTTCGTATAGGAATCGCGTTTATCTACCATGTTCTCTGTAAGCCTTATTTTGATGAAGGGCGAAGTTTAGCGAACAGCTGTAAGCTGAACAACTCCGATCAGCTGCGGTTGAACCAGTTCAACCAGCGAAGAGGCCACGGATAACGCGGGCTGCCTTGCGATGTTACCAGCGCAATACGCTGCTGAATTAATCCCAGCAGACTCGGACGCTCTTCTTCAGCTTCTTCTTCGTTTGTGTAAATCAATCCGGTCAGGATAGGCAGCGCTTCGGCTGCGTTATCAACTGCCCATAAGTGAAACTGGCCTTCGCGAACGGCGTCCAGAACCTGCGGATGCAGACAAAGGTTGCGCACGTTGCTGGTTGGCAGAATGACCCCTTGCTTGCCGGTCAAACCGCGACGCTGACAAACTTCGAAGAAACCTTCGATCTTCTCGTTTACGCCACCAATAGGTTGCACATTCCCAAACTGATCGACTGAGCCCGTGACCGCAATTTGCTGGCTGATCGGCTGCATCGACAACGCACTGATGAGTGCGCACAGTTCAGCAAGGGAAGCGCTGTCGCCGTCCACTTCTCCGTAGGATTGTTCAAAGACAATTGATGCGGAGAAGGGCAGAGGCTGGTCGAGTTCTAACTCGGAAATCAGAAAGGCCTGCATAATCATCATGCCTTTAGCATGCAAATTACCGCCTAACTCGGCTTTACGTTCAACGTCGGTAAATTCACCGTCGCCGGTGTGTACGACACAACTAATTCGGGAAGGTTCACCCAGCGCACGTGGATGCCCCGGATATTCCAGCACTGACAGACCGTTAATCTGTCCGACAACTTCACCTTCTGTTTCAATGCGAATTTGTCCAAGCTCGATTTCATCCTGCATACGTTCCTGCAGATAACTCTCACGCCATGCACGGGCATTGGACGCCGCTTCAAGAGACTTGACGCTCAGCAACTCATCTTCATTATAGAGCGCCGCCTCGCTCAGCTGCGCATTCAGCCATACCGGATCGAGGGTCAGACTGCCCTGATCGGTGCTGTGGCGAATAGCCATCTTCAGAAATTCGGGCCATGCATCGGCGGCCAGACGTGGGATCTCAAGCTCATCGGCCAGTGTATTGATATAACCACACCAGGTTTCCATATCGCTTTCTTCCGTCAGCGGCAGGTCGGCTTCGAATTCACCATAAATAGCAGAATCCACCAACTCAGGCTCCATCTCACTGAGATCGCCAAGCGATAAACGGTCACCAACCAGAATCAGGCGGATATCCAACGGCATCGGAGGAACTGTAACAGGCAAAGGTGTGGTCTCATCCGGTGAGACCCAATGATATTGACCTTCGGTGATCATCTGTTTCAGACGTAACCACATCAGAGGTTGTGCAATGAGGGTACGGATGGAAAGCACCAGCACACCGCCATTGACCTGATGTACTAATCCCGGCTCAAGCTGGATCTGGTCTTTATAAATACGTACGCACCCGAACAGCTGTTCAGGCTCGATCCATTCACGATACAGGCAGGTCGATTTCGCTGCGAATGCATCTTCAGCAGATTTCGCTGCCAGCAGCGTGACCTTATTGCCTTCAATATGATAACGGTTACCCGTGACTTCAGCCGTTTCAGGCATTAAGTCGCTGACTACCTGCGCAATACGTGACAAGTATTCGCGATTTTCCTGCGCCTTGAGCGTCATAAAACGCGGGCGTGAGCGGGGGTGACAAAACAGGGTTAAACCATTTTCCAGCCGAGGCTGAGTTCCTGCGAAATCTACAGGGGCTAACTGGGCAGCCGTTGCAAAGATTGCCTCGTAAGGCGCGGAGTCGGGCAGTAAAAGCTGCCAGTCAAGTCGGTTATTGGTCAATGTGTTAGCTGTTTTCTATAAAAAGGGAAAGTGCGATTATACAAGAATAAATCCGGCTGCATACAATGAGAGTCGTAGCGGAATTGGTCTTAGTGCACATTGCTGTACGGGTGGGCAAAAAACAATCAAAATAAGCGTCTTTATTTGGGGTGAAAATTGAATTAAAGCTGTTATGCTTAGTAAAGTTACGTGGTCACCGAAGAGTTCACGATGAAATATCAGCAACTGGAAAATCTCGAAAGCGGTTGGAAATGGAAGTACCTGGTGAAAAAACACCGCGAAGGTGAGCGGATCACCCGCCATTTGGAAAACAGCGCTGCCCAGGAATCCGTGAATCAACTTCTCAGCCTGGAAAACGAGCCGGTCAAAGTATCCGACTGGATTGTGAATAATATGCACCCGGCTTTGGAAAACCGTCTTAAGCAAACTATCCGTGCCCGCCGTAAGCGGCATTTCAATGCCGAGCATCAGCACACGCGTAAAAAATCCATCGATTTAGAATTTCTCGTCTGGCAGCGTTTAGCGGGACTGGCGCAACGCCGTGGTGCAACACTTTCTGACACCATCATTCAGCTTCTTGAAGATGCTGAGCGTAAAGAGAAATATGCGAATCAGATGTCTTCACTGAAAGAAGATTTAGAACAAATCCTTGGCAAGAAAGATTTCGGATAAATTTGGTTTCTTGCCTCAGTGAGTCATCTGTTTTGCCTGACTGAAGACATAAAAAAACACCGCCAAAGCGGGGTTTTCAGTATCTGTAGTAAAGCTAAAGAGTGTTATTAAGCCTGTGGCTGAGTAACAGTATCTTTGTAGCCTTTAACTTCGATTTCTACACGACGGTCTGGTGCCAGGCAGTCGATCAGAGCAGCACGGCCTTTAACGGTGTCACAGGTAGAACCAGTAACCGGGTTAGATTTACCCTGGCCTTGTGCAGAGATCTTGTTAGCAGGGATACCTTTAGATACCAGGTAATCTACTACGCTCTGAGCACGTTGCTCAGACAGTTTCTGGTTGTATTGTTCTGAACCGATACGGTCGGTGTAACCCAGAACGATAACAGAACCGTCTTTAGGATCGATGGAGCTCAACTGGCTGTACAGCTGATCCAGAGCCTGTTGGCCTTCTGGTTTCAGAGTCGCTTTGTTGAAGTTGAAGAGAACGTCAGATTTCAGAGTGAATTTCTTAGTCTCTACAACTGGAGCCGGAGCTGGTGCTGGAGCAACAACTGGAGCAGCTGCTTCATCTTGACCGAAACGGTAAGAAACACCAACAGACAGCATTGCGTTATCAGGACGTGCACCAACGGTAGCCGCGTCACCAATGTTGTTAACCCACTGGTAATCCAGACGGGTAGCCCAGTTTTTGGTTACTGCGTATTCAAGGCCTACGGCTGCCAATGGAGAAACACCTGTGTCATGATCACTTACGCGACCATTAGCACCGTTGTTGAAGTTACCATTAGCGTCTGCACGCCAAACCATACCACCCAGACGGGTGTACAGGTCCAGATCGTCAGTCAGCGGGTAGCTCAGTTTAGCAGCCAGCTGAACGCCTTGTGCTTTGAACGCGCCGTTATTTACGCTGCCTTTGTAAGGCATACGGCCAAGCCAGTCATATCCCATTTCAAAGCCCAGGTATTGGTTTGCTTGGTAACCCAAGAACGCACCTGCACCCAGTTGGCTATCGTGGGTAGGGCCGTTGCCGATACCGTTGTAAGCATTTGCGAAACCAGTGTCATGGTATTGGGACCAGCCCAATTTACCACCGGTATACCAGGTGTTATCTTTAGGGGCGGCTTGCGCTACGGTAGCGAAACCTGCCAGTGCCACTGCTAATGCGATAGCTGTCTTTTTCATTTTGCGCCTCGTTATCATCCAAATAGGCAATTGAGCTTTAAGCTTTTTAAGCCCTTGGTTAAAATCCTTACGCCAAGATTATTGCTTCATTTCAGAACTTGCCACTTTACGTTGGCATTATCGAGCAACCTTGGCGTTGTAAAGTCTACAACGTGGCGCGAAACTTACAAGCTTGATGTGTTAACACCGTGGAAAAAAAGGGAAAAACGGACATATTTCTTAACGGCTTTGGCAATTTACTGACAAATTCTGGCAATTATCTGCATTCTGGAAGCCCGTTTTTACTGGCTTGCCGCCATTATTCAGCACAAATCACTAAGTTCCGCATTATTTTCATAGGAAGATTCCTATTTTGAACTAATGGTATACGGAAGAGTGAATTTTTACTGTCGAATGATGTCCACAAGGTGAATTCTGCTCATTTGTGGGTTTCATTATGAAGCCATAAGCCCCTCCCTGACGGGCTGCAATTTGCAACCTTTCCCTCTCAGCATCATTCAAATCCGGAAGCCATCCCAACACGACACTGTAGTTTCCCGTCTGCAATGCTTTCTCCATCGCATCTACCGTCGACATTGCCGTAATTTGATTGACTTGCACCATTTTATCCACCGGCAGGCCAGACTGCGTTAACCAATGGCGGCTCAGTTTTTGCTGAGGTGTGAGCCATAACAACCAGCGGGACTGCATACCTAAGTGTTGCAGTAAGGGCAGCAGTAACTGTGCAAAAGCTGGTTGGCTCGCACTATAGACGAACTCAGTGATCAGACCATTATTCAGAGATGCAGAAGTATTTACCTGTGACGGAGTGACGGGCAAAGCAAGCTGACTAAAATGATGATTTGTACGGTGTTGAGTTCGCATAAGGATGTGTCCCAGTGAGTTACTGTATGCATGTACAGTACTCTGGCGGTGAGCAAAGATCAACCCAATTTTTCCAAGATATCTCGCAAATTTTGAAGGCAACGAGCTGTAACGACATTTTATGTTTGTTGCGGTACATAAGATTGCGTATTTTGCTTTTAGCTGTTTTGGTAACTCAAAATGGAAGCAAGGAATTAACGTGAAAAGGATAACGCAATGATAAACAAATCAAAAAAAAGAGTGATTGAGTGTCTGGAAATTTTTGCCCCGTTGGGCAATATTCGTTCCCGCACCCAGTTTGGAGGGATGAGCTTGTCCGCTGACCGCGTCATGTTCGCCCTTGTCTCTGATGGTGAACTCTATCTGCGAGCGACCGGCGAAACTGAAGTGCATTTTTGCCGCAAGAAGATGGAGAGGCTGATCTACCGCAAGCGGGGCATGGATGTGCAACTGCGTTATTTCAAAGTGAATGCCCGGCAATGGAGTGACCCTCAGGCGCTATGCGAGCTGGGCAGATTATCGTTGCAAGGCATGCTGCGGGATATCGAGTTGAAAAAAAACAGCGAAGCCGCCCGCCTGAAAGATTTACCCAATCTCTCGCTGGCGCTGGAAAGGATGCTCTGGCAAGTCGGCATTGAAAACTCGGGGGATTTGCGGTTACAGGGGGCCTGCCATACCTATCTCAAACTGTGTGCCATTAAAAAAAAGAATCTCGGGATTAACTTACTGATGGCATTGGAAGGGGCAATTTTGGGCTTTCATGAAGCCGCCTTGCCGATGGCATCCAGGGAGTTATTAACTCACTGGTTTAACCATCACCAAGAGCAGCTATCAAGGGCGATTCACTAAATTTGCTTACGTTGTCTGCAGCTAGAGCTGATTCTGTACCGGCAGGATTTTAGTATTAAGACTGGTGAGTTCAGGCAAATGAGCCACCAGTAATCCAATTTGCTGAAGCACGAGTTGCTCTTTACTGTCGATATCAGTGGTTCGTAACTGAATACGTGCAGTCAGTTGTCCGAGCGCATTTTGAATGCGTTCTGCTTCAGAAGGCAGATGATGCAAGGCCCCGTCAACACAGCATACTGCATCATCCAGCAACCTCAGGGTTTCCGCATCATTGAGTTTCTCGCGATGGGCCCCTAGCGCTGAAATGTAACTTAGCATCGTATGATTAAGACATAACAGGCGAAACGCCGCTTCGAGGGTCGCCGGATCGTTATTCCTCTCAGAACTCATATTCGAGACAACAGATGCCAGTTCGGCATCGCAATTATGCGCATCACGACGAGCCAGACGGTAGTCGAGACTGTTGTCTTTCCCCTGATGGTATTGCACCAGAATGGCATCAAGGTAACGGCAGTTAGCATCGAACGTTTTGCTGACCACCTTATCCAGTTGTCTGAATTTCCAGTCGGGCCATATAAAGGTCACTGCCGCCCAGGCGATACCGCAACCAATCAATGTATCGATAATTCGCGGGATAGCGATTTCAAACCCTTCGCCCAGCAAATTAAAGCATAACAACACCAAAAGGGTGATGAACATCGTGGCCTGCGCGTACTGCACTGTGCGGAACGCAAAGAACAATAATCCGCTGATGACGATCAGAATCATTTGCCCGTCAACGGAGGGAACGAAATATAGGATAGGGATCCCGAGTGCAATGCCGGCCAGCGTGCCGATTATTCTCAGCGCTAATCTCCGGCGGGTCGCACTGTAGTTTGGCTGACAGACAAAAAGGCTGGTGAGCAAAATCCAATAGCCGTGATTTAAGCCGCTGACCTGAATGAAAACATATCCCACAAAGAGCACCACAGACATACGGATTGCATGGCGGAATAACACTGACTGCGGTGTGAAATGGCGGGAAATGCGTAGCCAGATATCGTCAAGGCCCGTCAGACGGTCTTCCGCAAACGGACTTTTACCGGTCTGGTTTTCAGGCAGAGACTGCTCCGACTCGATATTTGCCAGTTGCGCGTCAATTGCATGCAGATTACGTAAAAGATGGCGCAGCGCCTGCAACGTCTCACGGTGTTCGTTGTGAGACTCCAGACGTTTGAGTGCTTCTTCCAGCCGTGAAAACGCCCGTTCAAACTGGCTGTTATGGGTATATTGCTGGCGATAAAGAATACATTGCGACAGTTGTAAACAGGCCCGTGCCTGCATGCTCATCAGGCGCTGAAAGCGGAACAGAATATCACTGTGATGGAATTGTTCACTGAGCTTGAGGTATTGCACGTGAGACGAACTGGCACGCTCATGAATATCCTGAACCACGAAATAATAATGTAATGTCCGGCGCGTTCCTTTCTGCCCGCGATCACCCTTCAGCCGGGTCTGTAGCGTATTTTTCGTTTGATTTAGTGTGGAGACCAGCTGACCGTTGGCCATAGCCAGCTCAACAAGTTGCTGGTTGTTATCTTCCTGATCGGGATCAAACAGAGTGGCTTTGGCTTCAAGATAAGCCGCCAGTTGCGTGAAACAACGCGAAATCTGATCCTGTAACGGGCGGATGGGGAAAATAATATGGCCAGCCAGCGTCAGCAGGTTATACCAGATGGCACCTGCAAGCAGGATCAGCGGTTGCTGATACCAAATATGATACATGCTGGTACCGAGCATCGTATAAATGGCGATCAGTAACGCGCCGAAGGCAATGGTGGCATACCGCTGTCCCAGTGCGCCCAGCAGGATGAATCCACAGGTTGAAATCATCAACCCTGGTGCAAAAAGCCATGGATAAGGGAAAAGTAATTCTATTGATGCTGAGGCAATGAAAAAACAGATAAGGGTAATCAGCAAATTGCGCAGACGGCCGGCGAGACGATCATCAAGGTCCGCAAGAGCCGCTGCAACCACGCCGAGTGTCAGGGGAATTGTCAGCGTGATCTGACCCAACCACCACGGCAATGCTGCAGCGCCAGTCAACGCAATGAAAATCCTGATGTGATAAAGAACATTGCTGTTATAGGCATAACGCCGTAAACCCGGTGCAATAGAAAGCACGAAAAAACCCCACCTTAAAATTCAAAAATGATGAAACATCACAATCAGCGGATGCGTCCGTTTTCTCTCAGACGGCTTGCATTCGCTTCACGAACCTGTTTTGCCAGTTCGACGGAAACGACCCGGCGTCCTACCGGCCACAGTGCAATGGCAGCGATTTTAAAGTTTGCAATGCCCACCGGAATACCAATTATGCTGATACATTGCGCAATACCGACAACGATATGCGACACGCATAACCACCAGCCGAAAAATATAAACCAGAAGATATTCAACAGGGTACCCCCGCCGGACAGCAACACGTTACGTTTTTCCGGATACAGTTCATCGACATGCACGGCTTCATTGCCAAAGGGCAGCAATGAAAGACGGGTGATTTCCCAGCAAGATCGGGTCAGTGGCAGGGTAAAAATCAGCACAATACTGACCAGCGTAGCAAGCAGCCATGAAAGCGTGGTGAAAAAACCACCTAAAAAAAAGTTAAGAATATTGAGCACAGTACGCATGGCAACTCTTCCCGCAGAAATTAAAAAACTGATAAATTTCATGTTCACTTAATGTAAACACACCTCTTATTCTACTCTGTTTTGCAGTGTGGATCGCCTGCGCTTATCAAAGGTAAACTCTTAAATGCGCTTGCATGTAAGATATCAGGAATTAAAGAGAGAACACGGTGTGATGATATGGAATTGAAATCGACCTCATTCGGGAAACATCTGGCGCAGCATCCTTATAACCGGGTGCGACTGCTTAATGCAGGTGTGGAAGTCAGCGGCGATAAGCATCATTACCTGATCCCTTTTAACCAGCTTATCCGCATCCGTTGCAAACGCGGTATCGTCTGGGGAGAGCTCGAATTTGAATTACCGGAGCAGAAAGTGGTCCGGTTACACGGCACTGAATGGCAGGAAACACAGCGGTTTTATCATTACCTTCTCAATATATGGCAAACCTGGAGCCTCGAGATGAGCGAGGTCAGCGCCGGGGTATTGCACGAGCAGGTTAAAAAAATTACGCAGATTGAACAGCAAGACAAATGGTTCAAACGTGTTGACCTGGCTGATGTGCAAAAAGACATTGCTGAAGCATTTTCTGCCATTCCGGTGCCGGTTGAACGTCTTACTGAATTTGATAACTGTCGGGAAGACTATCAGATCTGTCTGCGCTGGCTTGAGCAGGGTAAACGCAGTGTCGACCAGCGTAATCTGGCATGGACGGACAGAGTGATTGCTGATAACCGTGACTTTTTTGATACCGTTGAAGTGTCGCCGCTCAATGACAGCCAGTGCCGCGCAGTGGTGAACGGTGAAGATGCGGTGCTGGTACTGGCCGGGGCTGGCAGTGGTAAAACGTCGGTGCTGGTGGCGCGTGCTGGCTGGTTGTTGCGCCGTCAGGAAGCGCAGCCTGAACAAATTTTATTGTTGGCTTTCGGTCGTCAGGCGGCGGATGAAATGAACGGGCGTATTAAAGAGCGTCTGCATACTGAAGGCATCAAGGCGAAGACGTTCCATGCGCTTGCTTTGCAGATTATCCAGGAAGGAAGTAAGAAAACGCCCAAAATCAGTAAACTTGAAACCGACCCGAAAGCCCGGCGTAGCTTACTGATTAAGACATGGCAACAGCAGTGCGCAGAGAAAAAAGTGCAGGCCAGCGGCTGGCGGCAATGGATGACCGATGAACTGCAGTGGACGGTTCCTGACGGTGATTACTGGAAAAATAAATCTCTGGCGGAGCGTCTCGCAAGTCGCCTTGAGCGCTGGCTGAGCCTGATGCGTATGCACGGTGGCAGTCAGGCTGAAATGATCGAAAGCGCACCAGAAGAAGTCAAAGACCTGTTCACCAGGCGTATTCGCCTGATGGCGCCGCTGATGAAAGCCTGGAAAACCGCGCTGAAAGAAGAGGGCGCAGTGGATTTTTCGGGGCTTATCCATCAGGCGGTCAATATTCTGGATAAAGGGCGTTTTGTCAGTCCGTGGAAGCATATTCTGGTTGATGAATTCCAGGACATATCTCCTCAACGTGCTCTGCTGCTCTCTGCCTTGCGTAAACTTAACAAGCGTACCAGTTTGTTTGCCGTGGGGGACGACTGGCAGGCGATTTACCGTTTCAGCGGTGCTGAACTGACGCTGACCACCGCGTTTGCGGACAATTTTGGTGAAGGAGCGCAATGTGCGCTGGACACCACTTACCGGTTCAATGATCGCATCGGTGAAATCGCCAATAAGTTTGTGCAGCAAAACCCTAATCAGCTGAAGAAGCCGCTGAACAGTCTGACCAAAGGCAACAAGAAGAATGTCGTGATCCTGCCTGAGGACCAGATGGAGAAATTGCTGGATAAACTCAGCGGTTATGTCACCGCCGATGAACAGATTCTGGTGCTGGCACGTTATCATCATCTTCGCCCGCAAATTCTGGAGAAAGCCTCGACCCGCTGGCCAAAGCTTAATCTTGATTTTATGACGATTCACGCCAGTAAAGGACAACAGGCTGAATACGTCATTATCGTCGGATTGCACGAAGGCAATGACGGTTTCCCAGCGCCCGCACGAGAATCTTTACTGGAAGAGGTATTATTGCCTGAACCTGAAAATTTCCCGGATGCAGAGGAGCGGCGTTTATTGTATGTGGCGATGACGCGTGCGAAGCATCAGGTCTGGTTACTGCAGGATAAAGAACGTCCTTCTGTTTTTGTCGAACAGCTCGAAGATATCGGCGTGCCGGTCCAGCGAAAACCGTAATTCATATAC